>JACPQP010000018.1 GCA_016190465.1 Chloroflexota bacterium | reverse complement strand
TGCTGCCCAGCCCGTGCAGCGGCCTGGACTTCTGTCAGGGGACCGTGTCGGAAATGACCGGTGTGGACGTGGTCGACGCGATTCGGCATTTCGGCCGCCAGAAGAAGATCTTCTTCGCCCACTTTCGCAACCCCAGGGGCGCGGTGCCCCGGTTCGACGAGGTGTTCTTCGATGAGGGCGACACCGATATGTTCGCGGCGATGCGGGCCTACCATGAGATCGGCTTCGACGGACTGCTTCGAGCGGACCACACGCCGGGGATCATTGGCGACAACGTGGCCCACCACCGAGGCTTTGCCTTCCAGATCGGCTACATGCGGGGGCTTGTCCAGGCGGTTGAGGCGCTTGGCTCATCCGGCAACCGACCGCCGCAACGGGGAGGTGTGTAACGTGAAACTCGCACTCACGGTCAGCCCCTGGCGAGACGAGGATCTGATCTTTGCGCAGCAACTGGGCGTCAACCACATCATTGCCGATATTGCCGATACGGACCGTTGGGATGTTCAGTCGCTGGCGGCGATACGCAATCGGGTAGAGCAGGCGGGGCTGGACCTGGTGGCGATCGAGTCTCTGCCACCAGAGCAGTACCGCGAGGCGATGCTGGGCCAGCCCGGTCGCGATGAGGAGATCGATCGAGTCTGCCAATCGATCAGGAACGCGGGCACTGTCGGCATCCCCCTGATAGGCTATCGGTGGACCCTACCTGGCAGATACCGGACGGTCAGCCACCGCCCCACGGGGAGGGGCGGCGCGATCGTCTCGGCCCACGACCAGTCGCTTATCCCGAGCGCCTCCCTCTCCGCGGCCGAGCCGGTTGCCGCCGAGGAGGTATGGAGCCGCCTCATCTCCTTTCTGGAACGCGTCATCCCAGCCGCTGAGGCGGCAGGCGTGAAGCTCGCCTGTCACCCGGATGACTCGCCTGTTCCATCCGGAGAAGGCGTGGCGAGCGTTCTCGGCACCGTGGACGCGCTTGAGCGGTTACTTGAGGTGGCGCCAAGCGCCTGTCACGGACTGGATTTCTGCCAGGGAACGGTGGCGCGGATGCCCGGGGTGGATGTGATCGACGCGATCCGGCGCTTTGGTCGGAAGCAGAAGATTCTGCTCGTTCACCTCCGTAACCCGAAAGGGACGGTCGCGAGCTTCACGGAAGCCTTCCTCGACGAGGGGGACACTGACATCCTGCGGGTGCTGCAAGCCTATGACGAGGTGGGCTTTGACGGTCCGATCCGGGCGGCACCGTCGCCGAGGATTGTTGGAGACACCGACTGGGGTCACCAAGGGCACGCTTTCTCCATCGGATACCTGCGGGCCCTGTTGCAGACAGCGGGTCGGGTTCCGTCGATCACTCGGCCAGTAGCTTGATGTTGGCGACGTAGCTCTCGTACCGCCAGCCCGAGGCGACGATCTCCAGCCAGAGCAGCGTCGCCGGGCGCGGGGTGACCGTATCGCTGTCGAAGAGGTCGACCCGCAGCGTGTTCCAGGTCTGTGGGTCGACCTGGTGCCCATACGTCGTCGGGTGGCCATCGCGGTTCTGGATGTAGAAGCCGCGCTGCCAGAGCGCCTCAGAGCCGAGGCTGTCGCGGTACCTCAGCCGCACCAGCACCGGATACTCTGACCCCACCCAGCCGCCACCGGCGAGCGACTGTTCGGCGATCTTGAGGTCGAGCGCGAGATGCAGGTCTTGATAGTCGGTAACGTCGTGGTTGAGGGGGTAGTGAAGGTACGTCTCGGCGTGCTTGAGCGATTCGCCGCGCGCTAACCGAGCGATCTTCCGCTCGTCCTGCTCGACGACCGTGATCGTCCCAGCGGTCGCGTCTTCGACGTCGCGGTTTCCCGCCTGCCAGCCGGCCAGCCCATCGCGGAAGTCCCCGTTTCCGATCAGGTTCCGCTCCGCGGACCGCGGCTGAATCGTCGCCACGTCCGGTGCGAGGACAACTCGCTCGTGCCGCAGCACCTCGACGGCGCGCTGGCCAGTGACGACGCTGGCGGACCCGCTGCGCACGGCCACCTCGGCCACCTCGCCATCGACCTGAATGCGGTAGCTCCCCTCGCGGAGCAAGACGACCGTGCCGGCTGTCGGCAACGACACCTCGAACTCCCGTTCGTCGGTCACCGGTGGCGCGACCTCGATCCGGGTGTGCCCGCTCTCCTGACGAAGCCGTACCTGCGTGAGGGCCTGATTGAACCGCGAGGAGCGTGAACGATCGATCCGTAGCTCGGTGGATGGCCACAGGCGGACGTTGCTGCCGTCGAAGAGAGAGATGAGAACCTGCGCCTCGGCCGGCGTCCGGATGCGATCTCCCTCGCGCAACTCCATCCCGTCGAGCACACTGGAATCTCGGCGGCGGCCGGCCTCCTGAACGAGCGCCGGTCCACGGATCAGTTCGATAGTCGCCAGGCGTGGCTCGGCGGTCGCCTGGATGTACCAGCGGATGCCGAAGAACGTGGCCATCACCAGCAGGCAAAAGGCGAGGAACGACAACCAGATGACCACCCAGGCCAGTCGTTCCGGATATCGGGCAAAGGAGATCCCCAACACGGAACCGATTCCTCCCTGATGGCGGAAGGCTACTCCCTGCACGGCCGTGAGCGCGCCACGCCGCGCGCGTGTAGTCTACCAGCCGAGGCGCTGGTGGTCAAAACCCGCCGACGCGGCGAGGGGACCTCACCCCCTGGCCCCCTCTCCGACGCGGAGAGGGGGCCCTCACCCCCCCCGGCCGCCGTTCCTGAGTGGGTCCGACGCGGCGAGGGGGGACCTCACCCCCTGGCCGCCGTTCCTGAGTGGGTCCCACGCGGGATGGAGGCGCCCGATGAACCGGGGATAGAAATTGTACCAGTGGGTGTAAACCCAGTCGTCGTACAGATCATACTCGGCCCGGAGCCCGCGCCGGCTCAGCTCCCGCTCGACGATCCGCCCGCGATGCGGGTACCGATACTTGCGTGGCAGCGGCGATCCGAAGCCGTGGGCATAGTGCACGAGTTCGTGCGCCAGGGTGATCGACGGAACGTAATAGGGCACCTCGGGGAGACGAAGCAGGGTGTTGAGGCAGATGTAGGTCGTGTGCTCGTCCTCGGAGAGCGTGATGAGCCCGAGGCGAGACCTCCAGGTGCCCACGAATCGCACGGCAACCCGATTCACTAGGGGAACGTCGGCGAAGTGGTTGTCCCAGAGGTATTCCAGTTCCTGCTCGATCCACGACTGGTCGCGGACAAGGGGTGCACATCGAGTGGTGGAGGAATCGACGCTCGCGAACGACACGGACCATACTCCTCGATCACAAGAGTAAGGCGCAAGAGCAAGGCACCAGAGTGAGGCGCCAGAGCAAGGTGCAAGTCGCACGTGGTCGATTGATCAGCGCCAGTCGCACGTGACACCGCTCAGCCTTCAAGCAAGCCGCCCGTCGGTGACGCGAGACGGTGCCATCGGCCCAGGGTTTCCGCCAGCCGGCGAGAATGTCGGGGCAGAGTATAACAGTACTGTCAACAAACAGCCATCTGGCGCCTGAACGTTTGGCGCGTCCCGTAGCCGTCAGCAATCAGCCATCTCACTGATCCACTCCGTACTTCGCACCAATTGGCTGAAAGCGGTGCGGCCGGCAGCACCAGGCTCTGGTAGAATGGTCATGTCGCTGCGTATTCCGATCCAGACTGGGCGCGAAACGAGATGGTGTTGTGACGCCGTTGCTACCGTTCGGACTGACGCCACTTGACGCTGAGCTGATGGCGCGCGTATTCCTCTCGTTTCTCCTCGGTGCACTCCTGGGCTTCGAGCGCGAGTGGGCGAGGAGACCGGCTGGGCTGCGGACCCACATGCTGGTTGCTGGCGGCTCGACGTGCTTCACGCTGGCGTCTGCCTACGGCTTCTCGGCCACCGCGGGCCAGGTGGATCCGTCGCGCATCGCCGCTCAAGTGGTGACGGGCGTTGGGTTCCTGGGCGCGGGAACCATCTTTCGGACGGCCTCGACAGTGCGGGGGTTGACCACGGCGGCCTCCATCTGGATCGTGGCCGCCATCGGTCTGCTGGTTGGCGTTGGCCTGTACGGTCTGGCCGTTTTCACGACTGCACTGGCGTTTGTGGCGCTGCACCTGCTGCGTGGCGTGCGCCCTCCGACGGAGGCGGGGGACGAGTGAGGAGGGCGTAACGTCCGACGCTGAGGCGTGTTTCACCGGTTACGATGGTCGCCGCACCACGGGCAACGGCCGATGAGGGGCGGAAGTGGAGACGATGGAGACTGAGACTGGTCGCCTGGCTTTTCTCGGCGCGGCGCTTCTAGCGACGGGTATGGCGCTTGGTGTAGTTGCTGCTATAGTCGTCGGCCTGGTGGCTGGCTTCGAGATTGCCTACGCCGGCCGCATCTATCCGGGAGTGCGGTCGATGGGGGTCGAGTTGGGGGGATACCAGCCGGCCGAGGCGCAAGGGGTGCTCGAAGCCTGGTTCGCCGGCTATGGACAGTCGCGCCTTCTCCTGCGTTCGGGGTCACACGTCTGGGAGGCCAGCCCACAGGCCCTCGGCCTGCGCTTCGACGCGCGGCAGACCGTCCAGGCGGGCTACGCGGTCGGCCACGAAGGGAACTGGTGGGGACGGCTGGTTGGCCAGGCGAAGGCGCTTGGCGACGGCCACGAGGTCGCCCCGGTGCTCCGGGTCGACCGGGATCGCACCAGCGAGGCGCTGACGAAGGTCAACGCCGAGTTCCGGCAGCCGCCGGTCAACGCGTTGCTCGACATCCGCCCCGACGGCACGGTCGTCGTCGTCGCGTCGCGCCCGGGCCAGGAGATCATCCTGACGCAGGCGGTCGACCAGGTCGCCCAGGCGCTGCTCAAGATGTCGGGCGGACCAATCGACCTCCCGCTGGCGACGCTGCCGGTCGCCGTCACCGAGGAGATGCTGCTTTCGTCCAAACAAGAGGCATTCCGGTTTATCGGTCGTCCGGTGAGCCTGCGCGATGGCGACCGCGAGTGGGCGTGGTCGCCACGGGAGCTCACTCGGTTGCTCTCGCTGCGTCAGAGCGCCGCGGGGATTGCCGTGAGCTGGGATGACCAGCGGCTGGCCGCGGCGCTGTCGCCGATCGAAGCGGCGATCGCTCTCTCGCCGATCGACGCGCGCCTTCGGCTCGACGGGACCCGGGTCGTGTTCAACGCCGCACGTGCGGGCCGGCGGCTGGACGTTCCCGCGACAGTCGCGGCCTTCCAGGCAGCCATCGACACCCCGTCCCGCGAAGTGGCGCTCGTCGTGCGGACCGTTCCACCGCGCCTCGCCGATGCCGATCTCGAGACGGTGCGCGGTCAGCTCGCGGCGGTCGTGTCCCCGCCGCTTGTCCTGGTCGGGGATGATGCCGAGTGGACGGTCTCTCCGGTCGAGCTTGCCCGTCTGACTCGAGTCGTGATGCCGGCGAGCCCCACGGAGCGGCCGCGTCTCGAGTTCGACCGCCGTCCACTGGAAAGCTTCGTCGGCAAGCTCGCCCCGAGGTTGGAGCGCAAGCCCGTCAACGCTCGGTTCCGCTATCAGAACGGCAAGATCGTGATGATCCAGCGCGAACAGCCGGGGCGCCAGCTCGACGTGGCCCAGACGGTCGACGCCTTGCTCGCCACGGCGGTGACCTCCCATCGTCGGATTCCGCCGGTCTATGCGTTGGTCCCTGCGGCGATCACTGCGGCGACGCAGGACCAGATCGTGGTGAAAGACAAGATCATGGACGCGACCACCTCCTACGCCGGCTCGATACCGGAGCGCGCCCACAACGTCGAGCTAGCGGCCAAACGTCTGGATGGCACGGTCATTCCGCCGGACACGGTCTTCTCCTTCAACGCCGCGCTCGGGCCGGCCACGCTGAAGAACGGCTTCAAGATCGGCTACGGCATCACCCTCAACGGGAAAGGGGACATCGAGACGGTGCCCTCGGAGGCCGGCGGCATCTGCCAGGTCGCGACGACGCTCTTCCACGCGGTGTTCTGGTCGGGCTACCCGATCGTCGAGCGCAACTGGCATCTGTACTGGATACCCCGGTATGGCCTCCCGCCGCGCGGCCTCCAGGGGCTCGACGCGACGGTCGACGAGGAGTACGACGTCGACTTCCGGTTCAAGAACAACACCCGCAACTGGGTCGTCATCGCGGCGCGGACGGACGGGGCGAACCTGACGTTCGAGCTGTACGGGGTGAAGCCCGATTGGGAAGTCAAGGTCGAGAAGCCGGTCATCACCGACCCCGTGCAGGCCGACCCTGCCCCGGTCCGCCAGGAGGATCCGACGATGCCACCGGGGCGGGAGCTGCTGGTCGAGCACGCCGAAGATGGGTTCCGGGCAGCCATCCGTCGGCTGGTGGTGCGCGGCGCCGAGGTGGTGGACGACTGGACGGCGCGGTCGATCTACCGCCCCTCGCGCAACGTGACGCTGTTTGGGCCAGGCCTGACCCCGACACCGGGCCCTGACGCGAAGGGAACCCCCGCGGCGACCGGGACTCCGGGGGCGGCGTCGACACCAACCGCCGCGCAGCCGACCCCCACCGCCCCGGGCACCCCGGCCCGGGCGACGCCGACGCCGGGACGGTGAGAGGCCGGGAGGGAACCCCTCACCCACTGTCCCCCTCTCCCACAAGGGGAGAGGGGGATAGCTCCGCCGAACGAGTGCGCGAGGGGATCGCGCCGTACACCCGCTACGTCCGAGCGGAACGGGACCGGATCGAGACACCGCGGGCGGCGCTGGCGAGCATCCGCTTCAGCAAGTGCCACCACTTCGACCAGTCCCCCGATTCGACCAGTCCCCCGATCAGTCCCTGATCGCGTAGCTTCGGTGAACTGTTGGTCGATGAACATGGCAGGCTCCTTGAGACCGCCCGGGTGTTGGAGGTCAGGCGCCGGGCGCCAGGCACCCGGCGCCTCGCCCAGCGCGTGACATTGGTCTGGCTACTATAGTCCGGACTATTGTAGCCAGACCGATAATGACAGGGGAAGACAGGCATCTGGTTCGGCGAGGGGATTTCGCGATAGAATACCGCTATGCGCAACCAGACGAAAGAGAGCGGCCGATCGGACGACGTCGCGATTCACGGCGAGATCACCATCAGCGGCAAGGTCACCATCCGGGACGTGGAGCCGGACGATCTGCGCCACCTGACGTGGTTTGGCGCGCTCGACGACTTCCGCGACACGATCCAGAAGAACTACCGCGCCCACCAGCAGGGCCGCCTGCGCTACCTGATCGCCGACTTGCAGGGGTTCCCGGTCGGCCAGACCGTGGTCGCGTTCGAACGGCCGGCCGATATGCCCCCCGACGATGGGGCGGCAGCCTACCTCTACGCCATCCGGGTGCTGGCCCCGTTGCGCAGCGTGGGGATCGGCACGGCGCTGGCCCGGGCCGCCGAGCAGGTGGCCCGCGAGCGGGGCTGCCAGCGGGTGCGCCTCACCGTCCAGACGGTCAACACGTCGGCCCTCGCCCTGTACGAGCGACTGGGATACCGCGCCATTGGCCAGGTCGTCAGCGAGTGGAGCTACACCGACGCCCACGGCCGGCTCCAGAAGATCAACGAGCCGGTCTTCGTGATGGAGCGAGCGATCTGATCGCAGATTTGCCTGCTGAAGACTGACGGCTGACGGTTCACAGAAAATTTGCTGCGCGGACCCCTTGTATTCGCGCTGTGCATCTGTTATAGTAGCCAGGGATTGCCCGGCTGTGTCCCGGGAGGATAGAGGGGTGGTCACGCACTGCGCGTCTCGCGCCGCTGGAGTTATCGCCCTCCTGCTGGCCTTGCTGCTGGCGCTCGCGGCCTTCCCGTCGGCCGGGATGGGCGCCGAACGGCCCGCCCCGGTTGACCCGATCCTCGTCCGTCTGGCCACCGACGCGCCGAGCGCACGGGTCCGCGTCATCGTCCAGACGGACGGTGGGGCGGACGACGCGGTGCGTGCGGCCGGCGGAACGATTGGCCGGCGGCTCCAGGGCGGCCGCACCCTCGCGGCCGAGCTGCCCGGGGCGGCAGTGCCCGCGCTGGCTCGCGATCCCCGGGTCCGCCGCGTCGCGGTCGACGCACCGATCCGCTTCCACGCCGACTCTTCCACCACGCGCTTTGACCCCGGGCAACTGGCCACCCTCTACCCGCGGCTGGTCGAGGCCAGCGACCTCTGGACTGCCGCCGCGCCGATCACGGGCAAAGGCGTTGGCGTCGCGCTCATCGATAGCGGCACCGCCGCCCACCCGGCCCTGAAGCGGGTCCAGCGCGTCACGGTCCACCCCGGCTTGCCGATGGACGACCGGCTGGGCCACGGCACCCACCTGGCCGGGATCATCGCCGGCCAGGACGTCAGGTCGGGCGGCCACTACGTCGGCGTCGCGCCGGAGGCAGACCTGATCAGCGTCCAGGTGACTGACTCCCAGGGAACCGCGCTGACCTCGGACGTGATCGCCGGCATCGAGTGGGTCATCGCCAACAAGGACTCCTACCGCATCCGGGTGCTCAGCCTCTCGCTCACTTCGGCGCTGGCCGAGGACTACCGGACCAGCCCGCTGAACGCCGCGGTCGAGCTCGCCTGGCTGCGCGGCATCGTCGTCGTCGCAGCCGCGGGCAACCGTGGGGCCGGCGACATCAACCATGCGCCGGCCAACGACCCCTATGTCATCACCGTCGGTGGCACCGACACGCACGACACGCTTGATCTGAGCGCGCACGAGGTGCTGCCATACTCGTCCTACGGCCAGACGAGCGCCGGCCACCCGAAGCCCGACCTGGTCGCACCGGGGCGGCGCATCGTCGCCCCGCTGGCCAGGGGAAGCATCTACCAGCAACTGTATCCGGACCGCATCGTCGAGCAACAGTACCTGCGCCTCTCGGGGACGTCGGAGTCCACGGCGATCGTCAGCGGCGTCGTGGCCCAGATGCTCCAGGCGCGGCCCGACCTGTGCCCCGACCAGGTGAAGTGGCTGCTCCAGCAGACGGCGCGGCCGATCGGCCCGACCGCAACCGGAGCGCAGCCCGTTCCGGGGGCCGGCGCCGGTTACCCGAGCGGCACCCGAGCGCTCGCCTACACGGGCACCGTCGAGCGGGCGAACCGGGGAGTCACGCCCAACTGGTACCTCGCCGCCGCCTACGTCCGCACCACCACCAGTAGCACCTCCACGAGCGCCGTCTCCTGGGATGCCGTCTCCTGGGATGCCGTGTCCTGGGATGCCGTGTCGTGGGATGCCGTGTCCTGGGATGCCGTCTCCTGGGATGCCGTGTCGTGGGATGCCGTGTCGTGGGATGCCGTGTCCTGGGACGCGGTCTCCTGGGATGCGGTCTCCTGGGATGCGGTCTCCTGGGACAGCGCGCCGGCCGATTGATCGCCTGAGAGCTGATCAAGGTGCAGAGGACTTCCCGATGGCTCATCACCCACTGGATGGTCCTGTTGGTCGCCGCACCGCTCGCCTTTGTCTCTCGCGTCGTCCGTGACTTCGGTCGACCACCACGCGCCGAGCGGGGCACGGGCCGCACCGATCCGGAGCAGATCCAGGACACGCTCTCGCGGGAGGTCGAGCGGGCACGACGCTATGGGCGATCGGTCGCCCTGCTGGCGTTCGTCATCGAGCGATGGGCGGCCATTGGCGCGGCCTACGGGCAAAGCGCCGGCGACGGCATCGTTCGGCGGATCGGGGAGGTGCTGCGCGCGTCCTGTCGAGCGTACGATGTCGTGATTCGGCTGAGCGACGACGGGTACCTGCTGGTGGTGCCGGAGATCGGCACCGGCGCGGCGTGTAGCCTCGCCCATCGGCTCGCCCGGCTGATCGCCGAGACCGACTTCGTCGTCCCGTCGACCCCGGATCCCGTCCGCGTGAACGTGGGGATCGGGCTGGCCTGCTTTCCCGATCACGGCGACCACCCGCGGACGCTGCTTGAGCGCGCGGTGCAGGCCGCTCGCCGGGCCTCGACGACCCAGGGCTCGCCGGTCATTATCGCCCCGACCGCGCGGCCGTCGATGGAAGCGCCACATCCGGGCGCCGCCGAGGGATCGCCTCCGGCTCGGCAGGAACCGGCCGAGCCGGTCCCACCGGCCATGCCGCTGGCGGCTGTCCCGGCGGTAGTCTACCCGGCGTGGCTGCTGCGAGTGCTCGTGATCGCCGTCACGGCGGCCGCCGTGACGATCACCGTGGCAATCACGGCGACGGTCCTGCCCACCTCGGGCGAGGTGGACCTCGTGGGGCTGGGCCTGCTTCTGCTGATGGTGATCGGCGCGGAGCTGCTGATCCTGGAGCTGTACGCTGCGAGTTCGTTCTCGGTGAGCACCGTGCCGATCCTCGCCGCCGGGATGCTCTACGGGGTCCCAGGCATCATCATCGTCACCTGGTTCGTGGGCGTTGTCCGGGGCGTCCTCCGCCACAGCAAGTGGTACCGCATCCTGTTCAACGCCAGCGTCTTCACGCTGGGAGGCGCGCTCGCGACGATCGTCTTTCACCTCTTCCGCGTGCGCGTCCAGCCCGCCGAGCTCGCTCAGCTCATCGTGCCCGGTGCCCTGGCCGGGCTCACGTTCTTCCTGCAAACGTTCGTGACCGCCGTGGCGATGGCCATCGACTCGGGAGAGCGACCGCTCACCGTCTGGGCCCGGAGCTTTCGCTGGCTGGCGCCGCACTACCTGGTGCTCGGGGTGGTCGCCCTGTTCCTCGCCCTGGCTTACGTCGGCTTCGGCATCGCCGGCGCGATCGCCTTCGCCATGCCCGCCGTGATGATGCGGTACGTGATCAAACAGTACGTCGATCGGACCGCCGACAACGTCCGGAGCCTGCGTCGGCTCAACCTTCAGTTGGAGAACATCGCCCTGGAGCTCCGCCAACGGACCGCCCAACTGACGCTGTTGAGTGAGCTCGGGCATCTCCACAGCGTCGTCGTCGAGCCCCGTGCGCTCGCCCAGCAGATCGTCGAGCGCTGTGTCGGCCATCTCGGCTGCTGCTGCTTCCTCGCGCTGGTGGATCGCCAGTTCGCGCTGTCACTCGGCTGCGGCTCGCCCATCGGCTCGATCA
This sequence comes from Chloroflexota bacterium, assembly GCA_016190465.1. Lineage (GTDB taxonomy): Bacteria > Chloroflexota > UBA6077 > FW602-bin22 > JACPQP01 > JACPQP01. The sequence goes on along the minus strand of JACPQP010000018.1, from coordinate 933 downwards.
CCACGGTCGCGGTACATCACGAAGACGCCGATCGCCTGCGGGCGACTCGCACGCTCGTGGAAGGGCTGACCGGAGCGGTCGAGCAATGGGTCTCTCAGACCCTCGGCGAGCCGGCGCCGTGGATCGAGAGTGAGGACCTGCGCAACCACCCGGAGGCGCTGGTGCGGCAGGTGTCGGAGGCGGCGGGGATGGAGCGGGCGCTGGTCGTGTCGTTGCGGGCGCGAAACCGCATCATCGGCGTCTTCGTCTGCGGCCGCTCGGCCACCGAGCCGCCATTCAGCGAGAGCGATCGCGCGCTGGCGCTCGAGGTCGCCGAACGGACGGCTCTGACGATCGAGAACGGCGAGCTGCTGAACGAGGCGGCCCGGGTCGAAGCGCTGGAGGAGCTGAACCGCCTGAAGAACGAGTTCATCGCCATCGCCTCGCACGAGCTGCGCACGCCACTCACCACCATCCGCGGCTTCACCGAGCTGCTGCTGATGCGCCAGATCGATCCCCCCACGCAGCGCGACTGGCTTCAGGTCGTCCACCAGGACGCCATCCACCTCGGGGAGCTGATCGACGACCTCCTGGACGTCTCCCGCATCGAGAGTGGCCGCATCCAGATCCAGCCCGAGCCGGTGCCCGTGCGTGCCCTCTTTCAGCAGGTCATCGTCGGCCACACCCAGCGGTTGAACGGGCACACGCTGGTGATTCAGAGCCCCGATCAGACCTCCGGCGACGCCGACCTGGTCGCCTTCGCCGACCGCCCCCGGCTGACGCAGATCCTCAGCAACCTGGTCGACAACGCCATCAAATACTCGCCGGGGGGCGGCCAGATCGCCTTGCGCGCCGAAGCGGTGAGCCACAACGCTCGCGAGCTGCTCATCGCCGTCTCCGATCAGGGCATCGGCATCAGTCCGGACCACCACGAGCGCATCTTCGACCGCTTCT
>JACPQP010000017.1 GCA_016190465.1 Chloroflexota bacterium | reverse complement strand
TTAGGGACGCACACGGAGAGGAGGGGAGGGAGGCCCTCACCCCCTGCCCCCTCTCCCAATGCTGGGCGAGGGGGTGGAGCCACGCCTCTCCCCTTCCCCCAGAATTGGGGGAAGGGGTTGGGGGATGAGGGCCTTCCCCCTCCCTCCTCGCTCACCGGCCACCGTAGTAGACACGCCGCGCCAGTGAGCCAAAGACGAGCGCCGTGCAGGCCGCGACGATGATGAGAAGGATCCAGGCTTGCGCGCTCGCGTAGCCCATCTTGAGGTTCTGGAAGGCGTTCTCCCAGAGGTTGAACACGTAGACCGCCGTCGAGCGGACCGGACCGCCGGCGGTCATGATGTAGACCGGAGCGAAGTACTGGAAGCCGCCGATGAGACCGGTGACCAGCGAAAAGAAGAGGTAGGGGCTGACGAACGGGATCGTGATGTTCACCAGCTTCGCCCAGCGCCCGGCGCCATCGACCATCGCCGCGTCGTACAGATCCTGCGGGACGTCCTGCAAGCCGGCGAGCTGGATGAGCATGGTCCCCCCGACGCCCCACGTGCCCATCAAGATCAGCGACGGCTTCGCCCACAGCGGGTCACCCACCCAGTTTGGGCCGCTGATGCCGACCAGCGCGAGGATGTTGTTGAACACCCCGTTGGTGAGGTGGTAGATCCAGAGCCAGAGCATCGCCGAGGCGATGGCGGGGAGAATGCTTGGCAGGTAGAACAGCGTGCGAAAGACGGCCAGGCCCTTCACCTTCTGGTTCAGGAGCAGGGCGAGCAAGAAAGCAACGGTGATGCCCAGCGGCACCCCGAACACGACCAGAAACACTGTGTTGTAAAGGGCGTTGTAGAACTCCGGGTCGTCGGTCAGCAGTCGCTCGTAGTTGAGCAGGCCAACCCACTTGTAGCGGCCGATGATCGAGTAGGAGGTGAAGCTGAAATACAGGGAAGAGAAGATCGGGTAGGCGGTGAACGCCAGCAAGCCGACGATGCCCGGTAGGGTGAAGACGAGCCCCCACAGCCAGTTCGTGAGCTGGCGGTGACTGGTCCGACGGCGGGGCGAGACCAAGACCGCTTGTGACACGGATCGACGGCCTCCTTTAGTTCAAGACTGCCGTTTCAGACTGGACACCAGGAAACGAGGATCGAGGGCACCGACAGGTCTGCCCGTGCCCTCGATCGATCCAGACGCTTCCCGGCGAACCCGACTCGCCGCGACGAAACGTCCGCGGGATCAGGCGTTCTCTTTGTTGAAGCGGTCCCACTCCTTGGTGACGTTGTTCTGCACGTCGTTCATCGCCTGCTGCGGGGTCTTCCGGCCGAACGCGACGTCCTCCATCGCGGTGTTGAGCTGGATGTAGTAGAAGTTGCTGACCGGAATCAGCGGTCGCGTGTTGCGGGTCACCTCGAGCATCTCGATGAACGGCCGGTACATCGGAACGGCCTTGGCCCGCTTCGTCCACTCCATGTCCATCCGGCCGGTGAACTGCTTCGTCTTGTCCCAGAAGAGGCCAGCGCCCTCCTCCTCCGCGCCGATCCAGCGCATCAGCTCCCAGGCCTCGTCGACGAACTTCGCCCCCTTCGGGCTGAACAGCGTCCACCCGCCGCCCCACGAGGGGTTCGGCTGCGTGCCGGTCTTGTGGGGGATCGGGCCGACGCCATACTTGAAGTCCGGCTTGGCCTTCGTGATCTGGTCGAGGCTGGCCGTGACCAGGCCATCGATCGCGATCATGCTGTGGCCGAACCGGTGGATCGTCAGGCTGGGCACCGTCACGGCGATCTTCTCGGGGCCGCCGATCTTCTTCGTGTGCTTGGAGATCCACTCCATCATGTCGATCAGTTGGGGGGTATTTGCCGTGACCTTGGTCATCTCCTTGTCGTGGAACGCGCCGCCAAAGGCGAAGCCCCAGGTGGTCGCCGCGTTGCCCGGCGTGTACGCAAAAGCGTAGCGAATGACCCCGATCTTGATGACGTTGCCGCTGGCGTCCTTCTTCGTGATGACGTCGTCGATCTCGTCCATCTTCTCGATGGTGTCCGGCCCCTTCTCGGGGTCCAGCCCGGCCTCCTTGAACATGTCCTTGTTCCAGAAGGTCGGCATGACCGGGTTGATCTGAATCGGCATGTAGACGATCGAGCCCTTGTAACCCATCGTCGGACGCAGGCAGGGCCAGAACTGGTCCAGCGAGAGCTTGTCGCGCTGGAAGTGCGAGCGATAGTCGTTCAGATACCCGAGCTGATGCCACTGCGGGATCGTGAAGTCGCCGATGTAGCTCACGTCCGGAGCCTGGCCGGCGGCGAGCGCGGTCATCAGCTTCGGGTTCTCGGCAGCGCCGGCGGTGGCCGGGGTGAAGACGACCTCGACGCCGACCTTGGTCTGCTTCTTCTCGTAGACCTCCATCATCTCGCCGAGGTACCGGAAGTAGTCGCCACCAGAGACGGTGTAGAACTTCAGGTTCACCTGGCGACCCGTGGCAGCCTGGCGGACAGATGGTGTCGCGGTGGGCGCTGGCCCAGCGGGCTTGGCTGGCGCGGGGGTCGGCGTCGGCGCGGCCGGCTTCGGCGCGGTCGTCGGCGTGGCAGCCGCTGGCTTGGGCGCCGGTGCGGCCGTCGCCGTGGGGGCGGCCGGCTTCGGCTGCTCGGCGGGCTTCGCCGGAGCCGCGGTCGGCGCCGGGGCCGCCGGCTTCGGCGCCGGTACGGGCGTGGGTGTGGGGGCCGGCGCGCAGGCGGCTAACACCGCTGCGCTCGCCAGCCCGGCCGTGCCGAGTAGGAACGCGCGACGTGAGGTGGTCTTCCGTGGGGACACCGGGTGCTCGGCCATCGCTGACAAAACTCCTTACCTCGCTCCTTATAATTTGAGGACGATCTTTAGTTGTTTGCTACTCGCCTTTGGTGGAGCCCTACCCGACTCGGAAGCGCGAGCCCGGATCACGCCGAGCCGCCACGATCCGGCACCGCGCCCTTGCCAGCCGGATCGTACCGCTCGCGCCCATCGCCGGCCGCGCTGAATCGGTCCGATGAGCCACTGGCTGCGCCAGCATAGCATCGGCCGAACCATCTGTCAAGCGTCTTTCAGAACAGGGGAGCGCCACACAATTGTGGTAGCCGCCTGCCGCGGGAACGGCCCTCACCCCCTGCCCGCCGTTCCTGAGCCGGTCCCAATCCGGGGCGAGGGGGTCCGGCCGCGCCCCCCGAGCCGCTCCCCTTCCCCCTGGCTGGGGGGAAGGGCCCGGGGGGATGAGGGCCGTTCCCGCGCTACGGGCGATGCCACAAACGTGGGGCGCTCCCCAGAAC
>JACPQP010000235.1 GCA_016190465.1 Chloroflexota bacterium | reverse complement strand
GATCTGGGCTACGCCATTGGCGCGCTCCTGGCCGGCCTCATCGCCGACGCCTTCGGGCTCGCCTGGTCCATCCGCGCGGCCAGCGCTTTGACCTTCCTGTCCGGTGTGGTGGTCTGGCAGGTGATGCGCGAAACCCGGAACCGCCAGCCGGACGCGCCCGAGCCACTCGCGGCGGGCAGTGGAAAGCGGTAGAACGAGTGATTGTCCGAGCAACTGTTGTCGTCCCGGTCAGTCGACCGGTGTGTGGAGGCAGTCGAGGCTCATCGCGAGCCAGGAGGTAGCCATGGGGCCAATGGGTCCGATGATGGGAGGCTGGTCGGGTGGAAGCTGGGGGATCGCAGCGGTGGGAATGGCGCTAGCCGTCGTGTTGGTGCTGATCCTATTGGCGACCGTGCTTGCCGGGCGGCAGGACGGGAGCACGCCGCTGGACGCGCGCCGCCCGCGCTCGCCCGCGGAGATCCTCCGCGAACGCTACGCTCGGGGCGAGCTCACGCGGCAGCAATACCAGGAGGCGCTGGTGGATATCCTGAAGGACCACTACGTTCGGGGCGAAATCGGGCTGGACGAGTATCAGGCGCGGCTCGAGCGACTGCTCGAAAACGAGCACCCTGGGCCAGGAGGCGAACGAGTCCTCGGCGATTCAGCCGAATCCAGGTGGGTCGGCGCTCGCAGGGCGACTCGTACCGCGACTCGTGTCGCGAAAGGAGGACGAGATGAAAACGCGGGTTCACCGAAGCTGACCTGATACCTGGCCAGGCCATCGACCCCGAACGGCGCGAGCTGGTCTTCCGCGATGGCGCTCGCGAGCCCTTCGACCTCCTGGCGGCGGTGCCGCCGCATCGACCGCCGCCAGCCGTCAAGGCCTCACCCCTCGCCAACGAGGCCGGCTGGATCCCCGTGGAGAAGCAGACGCTGCGCACGCGGCTGGAGCACATCTACGCGCTCGGCGACGTGGCCGCGATCACGCTCGCCAACGGCAAGCCGCTCCCCAAGGCGGGCGTCTTCGCCCACGCCGAGGCGCTGGCAGTTGCCCGGACGCTGTCTGCCGAGCTTCGGGGCACCGATGGGGCCAGGGACTTCGATGGCGAAGGCTACTGCTGGGTGGAGCTAGGCGGCGGCCAGGCAGCCTTTGCCAGCGGCGACTTCTACGCAGAGCCGGACCCGGTCGTCCAGCTACGCTCGCCTGGCCGACTCTGGCATCTGGGCAAGGTGCTCTTCGAGCGGTACTGGATGGGCGAGGGGCTCGAACGGGCGGTGGCCAGTCTGGGGCTCGCTCTTGGCAGCAAGGTGCTCGGCGTGTCGGCTGCACTGTGACGACAGGCGAAGGAGGCTGCAATTGGCATACGACGCCCTGGTGGTGGCCGCCCATCCGGACGATGCCGAGGTCCAGATGGGCGGCACCCTGGCCATACTCGCCGATCGCGGTCAGCGCATCCTGCTGGTGGACCTCACGGATGGCGAGCCGGCGGAGCTTGCCGAACCGGGTACTCGGGCCCGGCAGGCAGCCGAGGCGGCGCGCATCCTTGGCGTCGACCGCATCTCTCTTCACTTGCAGGATCGGTTCCTGACCGACGCGCTCGCCGTGCGCCTCGAGGTCGCACGGCTGATCCGGATGCACCGCCCGCGCTGGGTCTACGGCATTGGCGAAGCGTGTGTTCACCCCGACCACGTGGCCGCGGCCGGCCTCACCCGCGCGTCCGTCTTCCTGGCGCGGCTGGGACAGTGGGAGCGCGTCCCGGGTGGCGAGCGCCTGGCGAACCAGGAGCCCTGGGCAATCGAGCGCCTGTTCTTCCCCCACTGCAAGATGGAGCCACCGTGGGCCGAGTTCGCGTTCGCCATCGACGTGAGCGCCGTCTACGAGCGCAAGCGACGGGCAGTTGGGGCGTATCAGTCGATCTTCCGCCCCGAGGGGGATCGTCTGCTCGCGCTGTACGAGGCAGAAGACCAGTACTTCGGGCGCCTGCTCGGCGTTGCCCACGCCGAGATCTATCGCAGCGCCGCGCCTCTGCTGGTTGACGATCCGACGGTCTTCAGGCCGGCGATCCACGGGTGAGTTCCGACAGCCAGGGCGTACCGCTCGCGCTGGAACGGGTCTGCGCGTCGCCGCGTCCCTTGCCTGTGCGTTTACCACCGCTGCTGTCAGAACGCGCGTTTCTTCACCTGTGGCCAACTGGCTTCACTGCTTGCCGCTGCGGCCCTCCATCCGGTGCGCTGGCGCTCCGCGCTCTGCTGGCCGCCCACCGTTGTCCCGGTACTCGGAATCGCTGGGGAGGGAGATGACTTGTCGGCAGGGTTCGCGGCACTTTCTGCCGAGACCACTGGCTGATCGCTGCGCGAAGAGCCAGGCCCATCACGGCTGCGTGCTTGCGGGCAAGCCAACGTCTCGACCGATGGGATGATGGTGCGGGTGCGCGATGAGGGCTGGAAGGAGGTCAAGGCGACGGCCAGTTCGAAAGTCACGGCGGAGTCAGCCGGGGATCGGGCGAAGGAGCGAGAGGAACGCGAGGTGGTCCGTCAGATCTTGAGGTACTCCCTAAGGGCCTTGCGGATGACCTCGCTCGGCACAGTGTGGTCCCGCGCGGCTCGCTGGGCCAGCGCCTCGGACAGGTCCGGCGGAAGCCGAACTTGCGTGACCCTCCCGGCGGCGCCGCCCATTGGTGGCCGGCCGCGCGGGCGCAGCTTGGCGTGCTCGAACCCGCGCTGCGCCTCATCGGCCAGCCGTTCGATCACGGCGTCCGTTATCTCGACGCCGCCGGACGTACCGTAGCTTTTAGGCATCGTCTCCGCCTCTGGTGAGGTATCGCTGGTATCGAGGCCGCATCTTCATCGCGTGGATAGCCATGTCCCGGCCGTCGTCGAAGTGGAGGACCACGATTTCCAGTAGTGTGTCGCCAGCACGGTTCCACCCGAGATAGAGGACCTGATTGATCGTTTCATCGTTGTCTTCGTCCAGCGCCGCGAGGGCGTGCTCGACAGCGTGCTCGATGTCCGCTTCATCGATCCCGTGTCGTCGGGCCGATCGGTGGATTTCCACTGCGATTATTGTACCACATCTCTGGCTGTCGCATTCTCAGTTGGCATCGTACACCTCACGCCGCTTCGTGGAGCGCTACCTGGCAGGCGAGCAATGCCCGGAAGCGGGCCGGTCCGCCCCCGAGATGGATCACCTCCGGTGGGACACCGCCAGGCTCGGGCCCCACCGAGACGAAGACGGCCCCGCGCGTCCACGATGTGACCATCTTGTCGTCGCTCCCCTCGAAGCCGGCGATCGGTCCAAACTCGTCGCCCCCGATGAGGATCTCCTCTGGAGGTATCCTCCGCGCCTGCGCCAGCTCCCGCATCACCCAGTCGACGGCGTCGGACTTGTCGGTGAGCCCAACCTCGACGTGCTTGACGTCGCTGGTAACGCGTGCCCCCCTCAGCCCCTTCTCCCGGGCGATTCGCTCGGTCAGATCCACTACCTCGCATAGCCCCCCGGCGAGCCCCGCGCCCTGGAGGCGCGTCTGCACGGCCCGCAGCAGGTCGTCAAGCGCCGACTTCGGCGGGTCGCCCCACTCGGGAAGGGGAATGAGGTCGATCTTGCGCCGGTTCAGGCGGTTGGAGATCACCCGGATCTCCAGGCCGGTCCGGGTCACGATCGCCTCGCGGGTGGCGTCGGCGACCGCGTTGAGCAGGCGGTTCTCTTCGGGCGTGGCCGCCCGCCACCAGAGAAGCACTGGACGCGACTCGGCGGCGAAGCTGTACACCTCCGAGCCCCGGTTGGTCGAGACGAAGAGGTTGCGCGTGTGCGGACCGCGCATCGCCGCCGAGAGCTGGCGATCGACGTTTGGGAAGTTGGTGCCAGTGATGACGACGATGGCCACACCGAGCTCGAGCAGCCGCTCGATCAGGTCGCGCACCGGGCCGGCATCCTCGCGCCGGCTCATCACGGCCGTCCCGTCCCAGTCGAAGGTGATGATCTTGAATGGCCGAATCAGTTGCGGAGGCAGCTTCGTCTCGCCGACCGTGCATTCGGGCGGTACCGGCAGCCTGCTCAAGGCCCCGGGGTGAGCCGGGTACGAGCCGGGCTGGCAATGCGGCTCGAGTGTCGCGTGACCTACCCCCCCAGCCGCAGGCGACCCAACCCCCTGACCCCCTTCCCGTCGCGAGAAGGGGGCGCCGGTCCCCCCTCTCCGCGTCGGAGAGGGGGTCGGGGGGTGAGGTCCGGCTTCGGAGTGACCTAACCCCCTGACCGCCGTTCCTGAGCCGGGCCCGTCGCGGGAAGGCGGAGCCGCGTCGGGCTCGGCTGAAGAACGGCGGGCCCGGCTCAGGAACGGCGGCACAAACAGTCCATCTGGACTGTTCGTGGGTCGGATCCCTTCTGGCACCTGCGTACTCCACTTCTGCGCGGCTGTCCCGGGCAAGAACGAGATCGTGACGATGGAGAAGCCTCCCACCGGGGAGTCAGGGACCACTTCCTGGTGCATACCGCGTACCGTCGTTGGCTGGCCGGACGTTCGTTTTGGCAGCAGCAGGTTGTCCACTGGCCCCCTCAGAGCCCCGAGAGGGGAGAAGCCCGAATGAGGTATAATCGCCGCATTCGACCAAGAAAGGGGCTACCGATGAGCGCCGACCACACCGCTCACACCCGACCCTACTGGCACCTCGACGCCAAGTGGATCGCCGGACTGCTGCTCGCCTTCGTCCTGGGGCTGACGCTCCTGGTCTACAACCTGGTTCAGATCACGGCGGAGAAGCCGGCGGTCGACGCGCTGAGTACGGCGATGGCTCTCGCGTTCAGCCGAAACGGGCTGGACGACGAAACGGAGATCGCCGAGGTCCGCCAGCGGCTGAGGGCCAGCCCCGGCGGCACCTTTCAACCCATCCCCGGGTTGCGGGTCGTCGTTCAGGAGCGGGACATCGCCGACCTCTCGCCCCGGGAGGCCCGGCTGTACTTCTTCCGCCAGTTGGCCGAGCCGCTCTACCGTGGTGGTCCCGAGGAGCTGGCTGCGCTGGCCGATGACCCCGCGATGCGGCAGCAAATGGCCCAGGGGGTCGGGCCGCTTGGTCTGCTCACACGGCAAACGCACGAGACGCTCCAAGGGGTGCTCAGGTTCCTGGGGATCGCGTCGGTGGTGTTAGCGGCTTTGTTGGTCCTGTTCAGCTACCGCTTTGGCCGGTTGGCCAGTCCGGGGTGCGTGCTCTTTGTCGCCAGCCTGCCGGGCGCCGCGCTCTTCACGTTTCTGGCTCGGGGCCTGGGGAGCTCAGGGGCGGCCACTGCCCCGCCGACGGGACAGGACGCCGGGATGACCGGAATGATCGGCTATCTGGCCGCCGGGGTCCTGCCGCCACTGTTGCGGATCATGTCCCGCAACTACCTGGTCGCGATGGCGTTGGGCCTGGGGCTCGTGGCGATCGCCTTTCTGGTCCAGTTCGTCTGGTGGTTGACCCATCGCGGAAGGGGGAAGGGGCGACCCTCTCCGTGGGGGGAAAAGGGTCAAAGGGGAAGGGGCGAAGCTCCCGTTTCCCCTCTTCCCCGTTTCCCCTCTTCCCCCCCAATACTGGGGGAAGGGGGTCGGGGCGAACCTGGTGCTCGCCCGCGTGCGCCGAGCGGGCCGGAGGGATGACGGTGAGGATCGCGATTCTCGGGTGGGGCTCGCTCATCGGGGACCCGGGTGATCTGCCCAGGCTCGGCGACTGGCAGCCAGGCGGCCCTGTGCTCCCGATCGAGTTCTCGCGCGTGTCGGCGGAAGGCCGCCTCACTCTCGTCATCGATCCAGCCAACGGGCAGCCAGTCTCGACGCGCTTCATCACCAGCGCCCGATCCCACCTCGACAGGGCGATCGGCGATCTGCGCGTCCGAGAACGGACGATCGCCGAGTACATCGGCTACGTCAACCTCAATCTCAATCTCAATCGCGCTCGCGCTGCTCGACGATGTCGGACCACCGCGGTTGCCGATACGGTGCGCGATTGGGCAAGTGTCCATGGCTTCGACGCGGTGATCTGGACCGACCTGCGCCCCAACTTCGAGGTGAAGACCGGCGGCCCGTTCTCGGTCGAGCGCGCGGTCGAGTATCTGCACAGTTTGGTCGAACCCACCGCGCAGGCGGCGCGCGAGTATATCCAGGGAGCGCCGGAGGAGGTCGACACGCCGTTGCGCCGGCGGCTACAGGAGGATGACTGGCTCCGGCCATAACCCTGCTCACCGGAACAGGTCTCGCGCTACGTCCATTACCAGATAGGCGGCACGGTCGTCGCCCGCCGTCCAGTGGTACCCCCGGATGACCGCGACTGGATGGCGATCTAGCTTGCCCATCACCAGCTCGGCGGCGGCGGCCAGCTCATCGGCCACCGCGAGGACGCTGACCTTGAGCTCGTGGCCATGCGGGTCCACCTGTCCCCGGTAGTCGGCGAAGGCGTCCATGCCGGCCAGGCCGATGGCGACGTTGACGATGCCGTTGCGCCAGGGACGGCCGAACGAGTCGCTGATGACCACGGCGAGGCGGATGCCGAAGTGGGAGCCGAGCTCCTGCTGGAGGCGGCGGGCCGACGCGTCCGGGTCGCGCGGTAGGAGACAGACGGTGCCCGGCGGCGCGTTTGAGGCGTCGACGCCGGCGTTGGCGCAGACGAACCCGTGGCGGGTTTCGGCGATGATGATGCCCCGGTCCATCCGCACGATGCGGACCGCTTCCCGCAAGACCACCTCGACCTGACGCGGGTCCTTCGCGTTGGCCTGAGCGTACCGGATGGCGAGCGCCGAGGGGCGAACGTCGTCAAGCCTGACGAGCTGGCCCTCCGCCTTCGAGACGATCTTGTGGGTGACCACGACGACGTCGCCGTCGACCAGCGTCTCACGGCTCTGGGCAAGCCCGGCGATGATGAGCCGGGCGAGGTCGGCGCCCGGCTCGACCTCCGGCAGGTGGTCGACGGCAAAGATAGTGAGTCGGCTGCTCATCGCGGCGGATATCCCCCTGTCAGGCGATCCACGGCTACGTAGTATATACTCCGCTCCTGGAGATGGCCAGGCGGTCGAACCCTGGCAGATCCCACTCTTCGTGTCCTTCGCGTCTTTGTGGTGAGCTTCGCGACCGGACGCGGGGCTTACCACAAGGAAGAGGGAACGGGAGGGCGACGGGTGGAGGAGAGCGAGGATGTCCGAAGGCGTCCTGTTCCTGGCGCTCCACGTCTGTGGGACGGTGTCCTTCGGGCACATCGTGAAGTGGGCGCTCCGTCGCGGCCACAGCTTGACCGCGGTCGGCGCGGTGAACTACACCGTTGCCGCCCTCTTTTCCGGGCTGGCGGCGACTGCGAGCGGGACCACCGGGTTGGTCCCGGGCGTCGCCATCGTGGCCGCCATTGGCGGTCTCTCGTACATCGTCTCGTACTTCATCTACGTGCAGACGATCCGTCTGGTCGGGGTCTCCATCTCGATGACGACGGTCCGGCTGTCGGTGCTGCCAGCCATCGCCGGCTCGGTGCTGCTCTGGCGTGAAGCGCTGTCGCCGGCCCAGGCCGTGGGCGTGGCCCTCTGCCTCCTCAGCCTGCCGCTGCTCAGCTTCCAGCCGGGCGACAAGTCGGCGCGCCTCGGCGGGCCGGTCTGGCTCTGGCTCCTGGCGCTGTTTGCCGTGACCAGCGGCGGACCGCTCGCGGCGCGGATCTTCCAACAGATCGGCGCGCCCGAGGCGAAGACGGCGCTGCTGGCCTGCTGGTTCGGCGTCTCGGCGGCCGGCGCGGTGCTCGTGCTGTGCCGGCAACGCCTGGGAGCGAGGCGGGCGGACTTCCCGATCGGGCTCCTCCTCGGCGGGGTCAACGTGGTGGGCAACTACGGGCTGCTGGCGGCGCTAGAGCGGCTGCCCGGTGCGATCGTCTTCCCGGTCTCGAGCGCAGGTGGTGTCCTCCTCGTGACCGTCACCAGCGGGCTCCTCTGGGGCGAGCGTCTCGGCCGCCCGGCGGCAGCCGGCGTGTTGCTCTCCACGCTGGCGCTGGCGCTGGTGAACGGCGGGTAGGGAGCGATAGCCGTGTGGCGCCGCTGTTGGCAGTTTGCTGATGGCAGACGGCTTCATGGACGCGCGCACCCAGGGTGCTCGTGGCGGTATACTGTACGTGCACTCATCGAGTTGGAGGCATTGGCAATGGCGGAGGTTCGGCCCGAGGTGCTGGACGAGATCATCCGGCGGGTCGTGGAGGTCGCGCAGCCGGAGAAGATCATCCTCTTCGGCTCGGCAGCCCGGGGGACGATGGGGCCGCACAGCGATGTGGACTTGCTGGTGGTAAAAGGGGGGCGGTTCGACCAGGGACGTTTGACGGGTGACATTTACATGAACCTGATTGGTGTCGGGCAGGCTGTCGATGTGGTCCTTGTCACGACGGAAGATGTGGAGCGCTATCGGCACAGCCAGGCGCTGGTCATTGCACCGGCCTTGCGCGAAGGAAAGGTAGTGTATGCAGCCTGAGCGGTTTCCACCGGATGATCCCCGCGAATGGATGAACCGTGCTCGGAGCAATCTCACCCGAGCCAGGGTGGGGGTCGGCCCAGGGGTCTACCTGGAAGATCCGTGTTTCGACGCCCAGCAAGCTGCTGAAAAGTCGTTCAAGGCGCTCATCCTGTATCGGGGACTCGTTTTCCCCTACACCCACGACCTGGCCGAGTTGCTGACGATACTCCTCCAAGCGGGTGAAGGCGTTCCGGAGGGGGCAAGACAGGCCGGGCGACTGACGCGGTATGCCCTGGTCACTCGCTATCCTTTTCTTTCGCCGCCGGTGACCCGCCAGGAACACGAGGACGCCGTGGGCATCGCCGAGGCGGTGGTCCGCTGGGTCGAGGAGCAGATCGGGTACCGCTCCTGATGCAGAGGGGGTTGTGGGCGCCTGGGCCGAGCGGGCTGTGAGAGTTCGACTTTTGCAGCACATTAACAACTGAACTC
>JACPQP010000230.1 GCA_016190465.1 Chloroflexota bacterium | reverse complement strand
CCGCACCACCCGGGGGCCGAGCCTGCCGATGAAGATCAGGACGCCCAGCACCTCGAAGGGCACGTTCAACGTGATGAGGGCGAAGACGTTCAGGAGGATGCCGGCCATCAACGTCAGGCCGCCGATGAATGGCAGGGCCACCTGCGCGATGCCCAGCCAATCGGGAGACGTCCTGGGCCCGGCGGGACGGAGGCGCCACTCGGCGATGCCCATACCCATCAGGATGAGGTAGCCCACGACCATCCCCGACGGATGCGCCCCGAAGACGCCGGCCGGCATCGTGACACCGGCCAGATGCAGCTCGATGAGCACGCCGAACACGGCGCCGATCGTCAGTGTGGTGATCGCCGCCAGCGCGGCCAGTCGCGGGATGCTGAGCCAGACGCCTCCGCTGTGGCCGAGCACCCACACCCAGAACGCCACGATGACCAGCAGAGCCAGAGCGCCAAAGACCGCCAGGGCGGCCGAAGCACCAGGGTAGAACAGGAAGAGGGCGAGCACGTGGAGGGTGATGAACACCGCCGCGGCCAGGCTCAGCTGGCGAACCGTCGACGATCCCTCCCCGGTCGATCGACCCTCCGAGAGCATCCAGAGCACGACGCCGAAGACTGCCAGTGTAATCCAGCCGAGCGTACCCGCGTGGACGTGGGTGAGCAGGGTCCGCCGGTCGAAGCTCGCGATGTCCAGCCCGTTGAGGATGCCGATGATCACCGTCACGAGGAAAACCGCCAGCGATGTGCGAAAAAGCGTCCTGATCTCCTGGGAAAACGGGATGTCTGCTACCGCGTCATTGGCCATGCTGCGTAACTCCTTGTTAGTGTCGTGTGTTGGCGGCAGTATACGCCCGGCCGGCGGCCGGGTCAAGACCTGGCTGACAGGGGAGCTTGACCTGGTTGCGAAGACCCCCTATGATGAGCCCATCAAGGCGGCGGCCTCCCAGTGGTCCTCTGTATGCGGGGGACGTCCAAACTTCCTCCCCGCGGGCGGGGAGGGCTGGGGCGGCGGCCACCTCAACGCAACCCCCCGGAGGAAGGAAGGCAAGGCATGGAAAGGCACCAGCAGCGTCTCACGCGGCGTCAGGCACTGGCGGGGATGGGCGCGGGGATCGGGCTGATCCTCCTGTCGGCGTGCGCCGAGGCACAGCCGACTCCACAACCTTCGGCTCCGGCCCCGAAGCCAGCGGAGTCGAAGCCGGCCGAGGCGAAACCGGCCGCCCCGAGCAAGGCCCCCGTCACGATCAAGTTCTCGGTGTGGGGCGACATCCAGGACAAGGACGTCTACGACAACGTCAGCGGCGACTTCAACAAGATTCAGGACAGGATCGTCGCGGTCCCCGAACAGTGGGTCGGTCAGTACTACGAGAAGCTCCAGACCCAACTGGCCGGCGGCGTCCCACCTGACATCGTCTACACCCAGAGCTGGCGCTGGCAGCCGTTCGCGGCCAAGGGAACGGTCGTCGAGCTGGATCCGCTGCGGCAGCGGGACAAGTGGGATCTGCCCTGGCCCAACCTGGAGCTGTACGACGTTCAGATGAAGATGCGGGGCAAGACCTACGTCCAGCCTTCGGACGTCGGGTCGATGGTCATGTTCTACTCCAAGGACCAATTCGATAAGGCCGGACTGAAGTACCCTACCGACAACTGGACCTACGAGCAGTTCGTCGAGGCGGCCACGAAGCTGACCCGGGCTGAAGTCGGCACGAAGTACTTTGGCTATCAGACGAACGCCGGCTACGCCCGGATGGCGCCGTGGATGCGGATGAACGGCGAGATCGAGTGGGACACCGTCTCCGAGCCAAAGAAGGCCCGGTGGGACCAGCCGACGATCATCGAAGCCTGGCAGTTTCAGGTGTACGATGCCATCAACACGATCAAGTGCAGCCCCACGCCCGCCGAGCTTCAGGGCGGGGCCAACCAGATTCAGTCCGGCAACGTGGCGATGAAGGTGGAGGGCCCCTGGTTCCTCCCGCAGATGATGGGACCCAAAGCGAAGCGCGAGGGAGGTACTCCCTTCAACGTGGTCATGCTGCCCAAGAGCAAGACCGGCAAGCAGCTCCACATGGGTTTCGTCGACGGCCACTATATCCTGAAGGCGAGCAAGAACCAGGACGCCGCCTGGGAGTTCCTGAAGTACGTCGGTGGAGATGGCGGTCAGAAGCGCGTGGCCGAGGGTGGTCGCCAGCCCAATACGCCGGAGATGAACCGGAAATACTGGGTCGAGCCGACGAGGAAGGACTTCGGGTGTGAGAACGCCGAGGCGTTCGTCAAGGCGATGGAGACGGGGATCATCCACCTGGTCGGCGAGATCACCGATGCTCAACTGGCCAACGAGGCCGGCCTCCAGGCCGCCATCGACGCGATGATCGCCGGACAGAAGAAGGCCGCCGAACTCATTCCTGCCGTCAACACGCAGATCCAGAAGGTGCTCGACGAGTACTGGGCCAAGCAGAAGTAAAGGGGTGCGTCCTGGAGATGATCCGGGAAGGACACGCACACCGGCGCTCACGAGCCAGAGCGGCTGCACACCTGGGTGCGGATCGCCAACGAGATGACCGCCTGGGAGACCGCGCTGGTGGGGTAAGATCCCCTGACCCACCTCACTCCATCGAGAATGTGGTAGGATTGGCCCATGCTCGACCGAGCCACCTTCTCGCAATACGTGAGGGATGCCCTCGCGCGCCTGGATGATCGGCCCCACCTGCGGCGCCATGCGCTGACGGAGCTGCTGGCGCCGCCCGGACAGCCCGGCTCTCCCGAGGCGCTGCGACGGGCGATCGTCGAGGCGATCGAGGAGCTACGCCCCCCCGAGCCGATCCTGCCCCGGTCGCCGGGCTGGCGTCGCTATCGCTTGCTCCGGCGCCGGTACGTCGAGGGGGTCGCCCCCGATCAGATTGCCCGTGAGCTGATGCTGAGCGAGCGACAGTGTCGGCGCGAGCACGGGCCGGCGGTCGAAGCGGTCGCGGCGGCGTTGTGGGAGCGATGCCTCGAGCAGGGCCGTATTGGGGAGAAAACCGTGGCGTCTGCGCCGGCCCTGGCGGAGGCGGTCCCCGACACGCCGCGCGCCCGCGACCCGCTGGAGGAAGAGTTGGCCCGGGCGGTCGCGAAGCAGCCGAAGGAGCCGACGCAGCCGGAGGAGGTGCTGGCCAGCGTCCTCCGGACCGTGGCCAGTCTGTCCACCAGCCGCGGAGCGGATGTGCAGGTGCACATCGTGGGACCACTCGCGCTGGTGGCCGTCCAACGGGTCGTCCTGCGGCAGATCCTTCTGGGCCTGCTGGGCTACGCGCTTGGCCTGGCCGGCGAAGCCCCGGTCGAAGTCACCGCGGCCAACGCCGCGCAGGCAGTCGAGCTGGTGGTCAGGGCGTGCCGGCCCGGCTCGGGCCGGAGCCAGGCCAGCTTCCGTTCCCGCCAACTGGCCGCGGTGGCCGAGCTCTCGGCGGCGCGCCGGCTGGCCGAGTTGCAGGGCGCCGCGCTGTACGTCGAGACACCCGACGACGCCAGCATCACCTTCCATCTGGCGCTGCCAGGCGCTCGAGCGGTGACCGTGCTCGTGGTGGATGACAACCCGGACGTGGTCCGGCTGTTTCAGCGATACCTCGCCGGCACGAGCTACCGGCTGGTCCAGGCCTGCACCGGCCAGGAGGCGCTCCTCCAGGCCCGGAAGGCGCACCCCGAGGCGATCGTCCTCGACGTCCTCCTCCCCTCCGAGGACGGCTGGGAGGTCCTCGAAGCGTTGCGGGGCGATCCGGCAACGCGCGACATCCCCGTGGTCGTCTGCTCAGTCGTCCCGGACCAACTGCTGGCGCTCTCGCTCGGCGTGGTCGACTTCCTCTCGAAGCCAGTCACCCGGCCGGCGCTGCTGGCAGCGCTGGCGCGCTGCCGCGAGACGGCGCACTCAGCAGACAATCGAGAGCACCCTTTGCGCAACCCATGACCTCGCCTACCGTGAGGCCGCCCGGCCGAGTGATGCTCAGGGCGGTGGCGAGCACCGGCTCCTCCTCGCGTCCCCGGGCGGTGACGATCACCACGGGCACCTCCCGCAGCTCGCCGTCCGACCGCATCGTCCGGAGCACCTCGTAGCCGTCCACCTCGGGCATCAGGAGGTCCAGGAGTACCGCGTCCGGCCGGTCTTCTCGGGCCAGCGCCAGCCCCTCGGCTCCGTTCCGGGCCCAGCGGACGCGGTGCCGCCGGGAGAGCGACCGGACCATCTTCGCCAGCAGCCGGCCCATCTCGGCATCGTCCTCGACGACGAGCAGGCGGTGGGAACCTTTGCCCAGGCCAAGCCGGCTCAGCGCCGCGGCGAGCTGGTCTCGGGTGACCGGCTTGACCAGGTAGCCCGCGACGCCCATCTCTTCGATACGAGCCCAGGTGGTGCTCAGCGAGCAGGTCAGCAGCGGGACCTGCCGCGATGGCGGTCGGGCGGCCTGCACTGCCCGCCACGCCTCGACCGAATGCTGATCGGTCAGGACGACGGCCTGGGGGAGCGATTGGCCGTCCCGAGCCACCGTCGAGGAGTCAGCGGCGCAGACCACGCGGTAGCCGTCCAGGTATCGCTGGAACGTCCTGGCGGCCTCGGCGTCCTGACCGACCACCGCCACCGTCTTCCTGGCCACGTCGGAGGTCGCCAGGGCCAGCGCATCCGGTCCGGATTCGAACGGCGACGCGACCACGGCGTCGCAGAGGGGCAGGCTGAGGTAGAAGGTGCTGCCCTGGCCCGGTTGCGACTCCGCCCACATCGTCCCGCCGTGTAGCTCGGCGAACTGCTTGCTCACGGCCAGGCCCAGGCCACTCCGTCCCCGGCGGCTCGATCCACCGATCTGGCTGTACTCCTGGAACAACTGAGGAAGATCCTCGAGGGCGACGCCCACGCCGGTATCGCACACCGACACCACCACCTCACTGTCTTTCAGCGTGGCCTCGACAGTGACCTCGCCTCGGGCAGTGGACCGAATGGCGTTATTGAGCAGATTGATGAGGATCTGCTTGATCCGGGTGCGGTCGATGGTGAGCGGTGGCAGAGCGGTGTGGAGGTTGGTGCGCAGGCTGAGCCCGCGCTCCCGGGCGAGGTTGGCAATCGTGGCGACTGCCTCATCGACGATGGGGGGGAGGGCGGCGCGCTCCCGCTGGAGGGCCATCCGGTGGGCCTCGATCCGGCTGAGGTCGAGCACGTCGTCGATCAGGTTGGAGATGTGGCAGGCGTTCCGGTAGATGGCCTCGACGTCGGCTCGGTAGCTCTCGGGGAGGACCTCCCCGGCGTAGGTGTGCCGGGCAGTGGCCATCAGCTCGCTGAAGCCGATGATGAGGTTGAGGGGGGTGCGCAGCTCGTGGCTGATGGCGGCGGCAAACTCGGCCTTGAGGCGGCGGGCCTCCTCGGCGGCCCGGCGGGCGCGCTCCAGCTCCACGTTCATCTGCTCCAGCCGGACGCAGGTTTCGGTGAGGCTCTTGGAGAGACGTCCAAGCTCACCCTGGCGGTCGCGCAGCTCCTCGGTCCGCTGGAGCGCCTGGACGTAGCTGTGCCAGGACCAGCCTAGCGCGACCTGCGTCGGCCGGGTTGCCAGCCAGCACAGGACGGCGCTGCCCCAGATCAGGGCCAGCACGGTGCCCGTCACCCCGCCCCACACCGCGCCGGGGATCTCGCCCTGGGCCACGAGGACCAGCCCCGACGCCAGCAGCGCGGCCAGGCTGCCGTACCGGGGGCCCAGCAGCAGGACCAGGATCATCACCACCAGCGGAAGGAGATAGACGAGCTGGCTGTCAGGATAGAGCCAGACGGCGATCCGCAAGCTCAGGACAAGCCCGGCACCCAGCGAGAGCGTCGCCAGGACGTGACTGCGCCTGAGCGCCAGGTGGCCGGCCAGCGCGGTCACGGCCAGGCAGAGAACGACTATCCAGAGTTCCGTGGCCCTGCTGAGCGGGTCCACCGCGCCGAGGGCCAGCGCACCGACGCCCACCAGGAGCGTTGCCACCGTCAGCGCCCGGATGGCCTCCCCTCGCAGCTCGACCAGGTCCGGATTCAGGCCATCCATCTCCGTCAGCACGCGATCACCGACAGGTCTCACGATCTCCTCCTTGCCGGTCGATCCAGCTCGATCGGTGGGGGTATTCTATCGCATGGTGGAAGGGTGAAGGATGCGGTTCGTTGGCCGCGCATGGCCGCAGTTGTCCAAAAGATGGCCGTGGTTGGGTTGAACTGGTCGCCGGACGCGGATAGCATGTGGGACGCCGTTAGCCCTTACGAGGATGTAAGTAGGTCACGGAAAGTTCACCTGCGTCCCGGGAAGGTCCAGGACGGGCTCCGCCCGTCCTGGCGGGGTTTGGGGTGTCCCCAAAACCATCAAAAACTTTCTGATACCTACTT
>JACPQP010000231.1 GCA_016190465.1 Chloroflexota bacterium | reverse complement strand
TCCTCGGGCCCCCCGGCGCCGACCCCTCTGCCCCGACCGTCAATGCACTGCAACACACGGGCCACGCGAGGGGGAGAGGTCTCTCCACAACTACCCGAATGGGTGTGGCCCTGGTGACGGGAGCGATGTATGCTGTAGAGAGGTTGTGAGGAGCGCTGTGCGCCCCTCGAGGCTACCGTGGGGATGCAGGACGAGGCGGCCAGATGATGCAGGGAGAGAAGAGACGAGCGTGGTTGGCGCTGGCGCTGCTCCTGCTCATCTTCACGGCCGGTTGCGTGGCCCCAGAGCAGTACCGGAGGGTCAGACTCTCCACCGGGGAGAGGGGTGAGGTGATCGTTCCCCCGGCGGGACAGAAGGTTCCGCTCCGGGTGGCCGTGGCGCCGGTGATCTCGCCCCGGGAGAGCTTCAAGCTCTACGCCGCCCTCTTCGATTACATCTCCCGTCAGATCGACCGACCGGTGGAGATCGTGCAACGCCGGACCTATGGTGAGGTCAATGACCTGGTCCGGTACGGGGGTGCCGACGTGGCGTTTGTCTGTGATTACGCCTACGTCGAGGGAGAGAAGACCTTCGGGATGCAGCTCCTCGTCGCCCCCGTGGTGATGGGACAGAACCGGTATCAGTCCTACATCATCGTGCCGAAGGAGAGCTATGCCCAAAGCCTCGACGATCTCCGCGGGAAAGCCTTTGCCTTCTCCGATCCCCTCTCGAACTCTGGCTGGCTCTTCCCCACTCACCTATTGAGGAAGATTGGCGAGACGCCCGAGTCCTTTTTCAAACGGTTTATCTTCACCTACAGCCACGACAACACCGTCAAGGCGGTGGCCGAGAAGTTGGTGGATGGGGGCGCCGTCGATAGCCTGGTCTATGACTTCATAGTCGCCCGCGAACCCCGGTACGGGGAGAAGATCAGGGTCATCCAGGCCTCCGAGCCCTGGGGAACCCCACCCGTGGTCGTCCATCCCGGCATCGACCCGAATCTGCGGGAGAAGCTGCGGCAGGTTCTCCTTACTGTCCACGAGAACGAGGCGGGGAGGAGGGCCCTGGCCCCGCTCGCGATCGACCGGTTCATCCTTCCCGACGATCGGTTCTACGACGACGTCCGCCGGATGGCTGCCCTGGTGAGGGAGCGGCAGTGAGAGGTCAGAGATGAGTGAGCAAAGATGAGGGTTCGGAGGCTCTGGTCCCGGTTCTGGTCCTGGGCCCTGGCCGCGCCGGTTCGGGCCAAGATCATGGGGATTGGCCTGGGAATGATTTTTCTCCTGGGTCTGGCCGTGACCTTCCAGGTGCGGGCGACCCTCACCGGGACGATGCGGGAGGAGGTGAGGCAGCGGGGAGGAGCGGTAGCCCGAGACGTCGCGGGCCGGGCGGTCGATCTCATCCTGACGGATAACCTCTTCGCCCTCCAGGAGTTGGTCCGGAGCACCGTGGAGCACAACGAGGATGTTCGCTACGTCTTCGTGTTAGGATTGGACGGGCAGCCCATCACCCACACCTTCGGCAAACAGTTCCCGCCGGATCTTCTGGGAGTCAATCCAGTGGACCCCGAGGATCTGTTCCGAGTAGAGCTGCTGGACACGGAGGAGGGCCTCATCCACGATGTCGCCGTCCCCATCCTGGAGGGGAAGGCCGGGATCGCCCGGGTGGGCATGTCGGAGCGGCGATTGCAGGAGATCGTCCAGGGCACGACCTGGCTTCTCTTGGTGGTCACGGTCCTGGTCTCGGTCGTGGGCGTCGCAGGTGCGTATCTCCTGACCGTGGTCCTGACGAAACCCATCCTGCAACTGGTGGAGGTGACCCGGGCGGTAGGGAGAGGCGACTTCTCCCAGAAGGCGCCCGTGCGGGCGATGGACGAGATCGGGCGGTTGAGCGCCGCCTTCAACGCGATGACCGAGGCGCTGGCTCGATCCCGACAGGAGATCGAGGAGTTCAACCGCCAGCTCCTCCGGCGCAACGAGGAGCTCTCGGCCCTCTACGAGGAGGTCCAGCGCAAGGAGGAGATCCGTCGCCAGCTTCTGGATAAGCTCATTCTGGCCCAGGAGGAGGAGCGAAAGCGGGTCGCCCGGGAGCTGCACGACGAAGTGGGCCAGAGTCTCACCGCCCTGATCATGGGTCTTGGCAGCACCGAGGAAGCCCTCCCGCCGGAGCTTCGGTCAGTCAGAGACCAACTGGCGCAGATCCGGGGCCTGACGGCCGACACGTTGGAGGAGATCCGGCGGCTTATGGTCGACTTGCGGCCGACCCTTCTGGACGACCTGGGCCTCATCCCGGCCATCGGCTGGTACGCGGAGACGCACCTGACGCGAGCAGGGATTGAGCCCGTGGTCGAGGTGGTGGGGCCCCGGCGGCGGCTTCCCTCCCTGATGGAAACCGCTCTGTTCCGGGTGGTCCAGGAAGCGATCACCAACGTCATCAAGCACTCGGAGGCCCACCGGGCGACCGTTCGACTGGAGTTCGAGGAGTATTCCATCAGCGCCACGATCGCGGACGATGGCCGGGGGTTCAGCCGCCACGAGTTGGATGGTGAGCGGGGGTTCGGCCTCCTCGGCATGGAAGAACGGGTTACTCTGCTGGGAGGCACCCTCCGGATCGACTCGCAACCGGGGCGAGGCACACGGCTTGCCATCCGGATCCCGTTGTCGGACGAAGAGCGCCGGGAAGCTCGTGAAGGGTTCCCCTTGCCAGTTTATCAAGAGAGGCCATGAAGAAGATCCGCATCCTGCTGGCCGACGATCACGCCATTGTCCGAGCCGGCTTGCGTCTCCTCCTCGAGTCCCAACCCGATCTGGAGGTGGTTGGCGAGGCGGCGGATGGCCGGGAGACCGTTCAGCGCGTGCGCGAGCTCCATCCGGACGTGGTGGTGATGGACATCGCCATGCCCGATCTGAACGGGCTGGAGGCGACCCGGCGGATCAAACAAGACGATCCGCAAGTCCAGATCCTGGCCCTCACGATGCACGAAAACGAGCGATACTTCTTCCAGATGATCCACGCCGGCGCCTCGGGCTACGTGGTCAAGGGCGCTCCGCCCAGCGATTTCCTTCAGGCCGTTCGCTCGGTCCACCAGGGCCAGGCCTATCTCTATCCGTCCCTGGCCAAGAAGCTCCTGGAGGAGTACCTGAGCAGCCGGGCCAGGGATGACCGGGAGGTCTCCGACGATCTCACCGATCGAGAGCGGGAAGTCCTCCGCCTCATCGCTGAGGGCAAGACCGGGAAGGAGATCGCCGAGCTACTCACGCTCAGCGTCCACACGGTGGAGCGCCACCGGCAGAACATTATGGGGAAGCTCCAGCTCCACAACCGCGCCGAGCTGACCAGGTACGCCATCCGCAAGGGCCTCATCGACCTCGAAGCGTAACCACGTCTCCACAGCTCCCTCTCCCTCTCCCTCTCCCTCGCGCTGCTCGAATCCCTGTCAGGAATCTTGCTACGAATGGTGGAAAGGCACCATCGCGAAGTGGTGCCCTTTTCCCGGCGAGATTGAGGTCTTCCCGCGATTCCCCGGCTGTCGGTGATGCGCGATGCTCCTATGCAGAGGGCATGGCTGCGGAGGGCACGACAGCATCGGCATGCGTCGACGATGATTGGTGGCCGACAGGAGGGGTGAGGATAGAGCCGATGGGATCAAGGTGCCGTTGCCGAGCAGATGCCCAAAGCATACCGGGTTCGTGCGGTATCGTCCAAAGGAGTGAGAAGAGAGCGTGAAACTCGGACGAAGGACAGTTCTGAAGGGTTCGGCGACAGTTGGCGGTACGTTACTGCTCAGCCGCGCGGCGTCGGGCGGCCTGGAGACGCTGGTCACCGCCCAGCCGGAACGCCAGGCCGCGCCGGTGGAAGACTACGTTCCCACCACCTGCTGGATCGGCAAACAGGATTGCGGCATCCTGGCCCGTCGCATCGATGGACGGGTCGTCAGTCTCCAGGGCCATCCGCAGCATCCTCGCAACCAGGGCCGGCTGTGCCCCAAGGGCGTGGCCCAGATCATGGCGGTCTACGATCCGAATCGCGTGAAGACACCGCTCATCCGCACCAACGAGAAGGGCATCTCGGGCACGTGGCGCCAGGCATCGTGGGACGAGGCGCTCACCCTGGTGGGTGAGAGGATCAAGGAGGTGCGTGCCCGCGACAAGCGGCTGCTGGTCTGGCAGAAGGGTCGCAGCAAGGCGGAGCCGTTCTACGACGTCGCCTTCGTTCGCGCCTCGGGGGCCACCGGGCTGGGGCACGGCGCCTTCTGCTCCGACGCCGGCTACCGGGCGGCCGAGTATGCGCTCGGACTGCATGGCGTGTTGCACCCCGACTTCCGCTACACCCGCTACCTGCTCTCCTGGGGCTGGAATATCACCAACGCAGGCGGGAACAAGCTCTGCTGGATTACCTGGCCGCAGCTCCTGACGCAGGCCAGGGAGCGCGGGCTCAAGGTCGTCGCCGTCGATCCTCGCCGCCGCGGGGCAGGCCCCTTCGCCGACGAGTGGCTCCCTGTCCGCCCGGCCACCGATCTGGCCCTCGCGCTGGCGCTCGGCAATGCCCTCATCGCGCAGGGCACCATCGATCGGGAATACCTCATCCGGTACACCAACTCCCCCTTCCTCGTGAAACCGGATGGCACCTTCCTGCGCGTCGACGGCAAGGAGCAGGTGTGGAACGAGGCGTCACAGTCGGCGACGCCGCCCGATGCCAGGGACGTGAAGCCGGCGCTGGAGGGGACGTTCACCGTCGCTGGCCAGAGCGTCAAGACTGCCTACCAGCTCTTCAAGGAGCACGTCGCCCGATACACGCCCGAGTGGGCCGCCGAGGTCTGCGGCGTCGAGGCCGCGGCCATCCGACGGGTGGCCAGGGAGCTGGGTGAAAACGCGCAGATCGGCAGCACCATTGTCGTCGACGGTGTGACCGTGCCCTATCGCCCGGTCGGCATCATGGCCTATCACATGGCTCAGCAGGAGCTCGGCTTCCAGGCGCTTCGGGCGATGATCACCGTCTTCATGCTGCTGGGAGCCGTCGGCGCGGTCGGCGGGATGCACCTGGACTTCGGCTGGAAGGTGCACGGCAACTACAAGGCGCTCGACGAGATCAAGATCAAGGATCCGCCGTACAACATCGTCCTGGGAGACAGCAAGTACTTCCCCATCAACAGCAAGAACCCCGCGCTGGCCGCCAGGGTGATGGTCAACCCGCAGAAGTACGGGGTGGACTACGTTCCCGAAGTGCTCATCGTCCATATGACCAATCCGGTCATCGCGTTCGGCTCCCAGCCGGACATCGTCGAGGCCTACAAGAAGTTCAAGTTCGTGGCGGTCATCGACCCCTGGCTGAGCGAGACGGCCGACTACTTCGCCGATGTGGTCTTGCCTGCGGCGACGATGGAGAAGTACGAGGGGCCGCTGGGGGTCAGCGATCCGTACACCAGCGCGACAACGCTGCGCCTGCCGCCGATGAACCCGTTGTACCAGTCACGCGGCGACATCGACATCTACCTCGACCTGTGCGAGAAGGCGGGCATCCTTTACGGCAAGGATGGCTACCTCGATCAGTTGAACCAGGCGCTCGCGCTCAAGGATCCCCAGAAGCTTGAGCTCAACGCCAAGCCAGGCGTGCGTGAGATCCTTGATCGCTGGGCCAAGTCCAACGGCATCGCCGAGGGCATCGCCTACTTCGAGCGCAACGGGGTGCAGGTGAAGGGCCCCATCTCGCCGAAGAGCCTCTACGGCTACGTCACCGACCCGCCGTTCGGCGGCGTGCGTCACCGGCTCTACGGCGAGTCGCTCCTGCGCTACCAGGGCGAGATGCGGGCGAAGGGCGTCGAGCCGATCTACTGGCAGGACTACACGCCGTTGCCCACCTGGCGAACGCCGACGATGGAGGGCTCGCCACCCGAA
The DNA here is from genome assembly GCA_016190465.1 of Chloroflexota bacterium. GTDB lineage: Bacteria > Chloroflexota > UBA6077 > FW602-bin22 > JACPQP01 > JACPQP01. The sequence continues at coordinate 779 of JACPQP010000231.1, read as the reverse complement.
TACGATCAGTACCTCACCAGCTACAAGATGGTCGAGGTCTAGCAGTCGCGCAGCAGCTTCATCCCGCTGCTCGCGGAGCTCCAGCGCCAGCAGCGCCTGGAGATCAACCCGGCGGCGGCCCGGGCGAAGGGCATCGCCGACGGCGACGAGGTGTGGGTGGAGTCGCACAACGCGCTGACCGGCGAGACGCGTAAGGTGCGGGTGGTGGCCAGCTACCGGGAGAGCATCCGACCCGACACGGTCGGCATGCCACATCACTATGGCCTGTGGAGCCATCCCTGGGCCAAGGAGCAGGGCCCGACCCCGAACTCGCTGTTCTTCACCGGCGAGGGCTACGTCGCCAACACGGCCGACCAGTCCTTCCACGTGAAGGTGCGCGTCTTCAAGTGAGCTGCCAGGTGAACTACCAAGTGAGCTGCCAGGTGAGCTGAAGGAGCGAACCGTGCCGAGATACGCGATGGTCGTCGACCTGGACCGCTGCATGGGCTGCCGCGCCTGCGTCGAGGCCTGCAAAGTCGAGAACAATACGCCAACCGCCAACCTCTGGATGTACGTCTTCCGTTTCGAGGAGGGGCATTATCCCACCACGAAGGTCTCGTTCATGCCGCGCCCCTGCCAGCACTGCGACAACCCGCCGTGCGCGAAGGTCTGCCCGGTCGGCGCCCGCTTCAAGCGCACCGACGGCATCGTCTCCACCGACTGGGAGCGCTGCATCGGCTGCCGCTACTGCGAGGTCGCCTGCCCGTACGGCGTCAACTACTTCAACTGGAAGGAGCCCG
>JACPQP010000234.1 GCA_016190465.1 Chloroflexota bacterium | reverse complement strand
ATCATCAGCTTCCTGAAACCTACCGTGTCTCGGGAAGGTCCAGGAAGGGCGGAGCCCGTCCTGGCGGGGTTTGGGGTGTCCCCAAAACCATCAAAAACTTTCTGATACCTACTTAGTTCTGCGGCACGAGCGAGAGGCCGATGGCGCCAACCTCCGGGATTGACTCCACGTTGCCCTCGTGGCCGACCGTGACGACGAAGTAGATCGTGTCGCCAAACCCCACCTCGAGATCCGCCAGGGGCACCCGTAGCTCGACCGCGTGCTGATCACGAGCGACCGCGCCCGCGGCGCTACGCATCCGCCATCCCCCCTCGGCGGCCGCCTGGCATCGTTTCAGGCCATCCATGCCCACCGGCTCCGCCACCAGCCGCCAACCAAACCGGAAGTCGTGCCGCCGGGCTGTCTCACCCGGTTGGCCGGGGTGCGGCAGTGGATGGCCGGCGGCCTGGCACGGGGTGGCGACCGCGAGCTCAACTTGCTGCTGGCCAAGGTCCCCTTCACCTTCGAGACGGATGAAGATCGCCTCGGCGTTGTACCCGTAGTACACCCGACGGACCATCGTCGTGCCGCGCTGCATCGCCCCGGTCGAGCTACCCGCGTCCACGTAGCCGGCGCGTTCCCACTCGGGCAGCGCGCTCGCACCGGCCGCCAGCGAGGGTGAAACGTACCCCGTGATGCCACGCTGGCGCGGCACATCAGGCCCTGGCCCAACCAGGGGCTGGTCGATCCAGGCGGGCACCACCTCCCCCATCAGGCGGTAGATCGCGCCCAGGTGGCGACGGAAAAGCGCATCGAACGTCTTCTCTCCGCCGAACCGGTTTCGGCTGTAGTACCACCAGAACCAGTCGCTCCCCTCGGCGACGTACATCGCCCGCATCACCCGCTCGATGGCCGCTGAATCCGGGGCCGGTCGTCGCCCGCGCCACGCGGCAACCCGCGAGCGCGTGAGGGCGAGCAGCTCCCAGGCCCGGTTCTGCTCGGGCTCGCCGATCCACGTTTCCAGGTTCGCCCCGATCCAGGACCCGGTCGCCAGTGTGCGCAGCGCCCGCCGTGGCGGGTGCGCGGCCAGGTACTCGCCCACGCTCACCGTCTGGAGGCGGGGGTTGCCGGCCAGCAGCGTGAAGAGGTGATTCAGGAAGTCTTCGCCGTTGTTCGGGTAGAACTCCCAGCAGTTTTCCCCGTCGAGGATGATCGTCGCCAGGTAGGGCTCCGGGTCCCCGGCGACCAGGTTCGCCATCTGCTCGAGTCGTTGCACCAGATCGCCCGCCGCGGCGAAGCTATCCCAGTGCTGATAGACAAAGCCGATCCGATCGGAGAGCACCTGGTCACGGAAGACCACTGCCAGCTCGGTGTTGGCGATCCGGTACGGTTGATACAGCGGCCGCGGATCGTACAGCGAGCCGAAGCCATCCCGGGCGAAGCTCGTCGCCAGTGACCGAGCGAGAAGATGCTCGTCCGTCGCGAGCCACCGAAAGTTCGGGAAATCTCCGATGAGTTGGGCAGCTTCCTGGCTGACCGCTCCCTCGGCAGGCCACAGCCCGGCCGGCGCATCGCCGAATATGCTCGTGTGATAGGCGACCGCCCGCCGAATGTGCTCGCGGGCGTCGTCCGGCTGCGCGAACCGGACTGGCGGGAGCGGGAGACCGGGCGACGCGGCGCGCCCCGCCGCCGTGTCGATCAGGAGCGGCAGGATCGGGTGGTAGAACGGTGTCGTCGTCAGTTCCACCTGCCCGCTCGCGGCGAGCCGCCGATAGAGCGGGACAACCGCGGCGCACGCGGATCGATGCTTATCGACGATGAGGTTCAGGTCATCACGCGTGAACCCCTTGCCTTTCTCGACCAGTCGCTTCAGGTCGGGGTCGCGGGACAGGTGACCGGGATCGATCCAGGCAAGGTTGAACCAGGCCACCAGGTCACGCCAGTAGGTGCGGGAAAGGAGGTCGAAGTCGTCGTCGTGGTCTTCGCCCTCACCAACCGTGTGTTCGCCCTCACGGGCCAGCGTATTGCGCAGCTCCAGGAGGCGAGTGTACCGCGGATAGCGGTGAACGAACCGATCCGCGTTGATCGCGAAGAAGTCGGCGAGGAGTCGCCGCTTGTCCTCGGCCGACCACCGACTCAGCAGTGACAGCCGAAGCTGTTCGTCGAGCGCCGCTCCGTTCCCATACTCGACCAGTTGCTCGATGAGCGAGGGCACGAAGTTGAACGTCTGATGCACGGTCGGATGGCGAGCCAGGATCTCGCCCAGGTGGAGGTAATCCTTCGTCGCGTGAAGACGTACCCACGGCAGCGTGTACGTTCCAGTGAGCAGGTCGCGGTAGAACGGCTGGTGCATATGCCAGATGAAGGCGACGTGAAGCGGACGCATTATTCAGTCACGCGAGCGAAGCTGGGGGAAGAGGATCACCTCGCGAATCGACGGCTGATTCGTCAGCACCATCACCAGCCGATCGATGCCAATACCCAGCCCACCCGTTGGCGGCATGCCGTGCTCCAGCGCGAGCAGGAATGCCTCGTCGGTTGGCTGCGCCTCTTCATCTCCGGCCGCGCGATCCTGCGCCTGTTGAAGGAAGCGCTGCCGCTGATCGAGCGGGTCGTTGAGCTCGCTAAAGGCGTTGGCGATCTCGATTCCACCGACGAACCCCTCGAAGCGCTCGACCAGGTCCGGCCGCTCCGGCTTTCTCTTCGCCAATGGCGACAGCTCGACCGGGTAGTCGAGCACGAATGTCGGCTCGACCAGCTTTGGCTCGACGAAGCGGCTCAGCAGCTCGTCGATGATCTTCCCCCGCGGCGTGCCCGGCACGATCGGCAGACCCAGCGAGGCCACCTGCTCATAGAGTGACGCCTGGTCGGGAAACGCGTCGACGTCGAGCCCGGCGTGGTCGAGGATCGCCTGGCGCAGCGTCACTCGGTGCCAGGGAGGGCGCAGGTCGATCGGGCGCCCCTGCCACTCGATCGTCGTCGTGCCGAGCGCCGTCTCGGCCACCCAGGGGATCATCTCCTCGACCATCGCCAGAACGTCGTGATAGTCGGCGTACGCCTCGTACGTTTCCAGCAGGGTGAACTCCGGGTTGTGCTCGGTGGAGAGCCCCTCGTTGCGAAATACCCGGCCCAGCTCGTAGACGCGGTCGTAGCCGCCGACGATCAGCCGCTTGAGGTACAGCTCCAACGAGATCCGGAGGTAGAAGTCGCGGTCGAGCGCATTGTAGTGGGTGATGAATGGCCGAGCGGCCGCGCCACCGTAGAGCGCCTGCAATACCGGCGTCTCGACCTCGACGAAGCCGCGCCGGTCGAGAAAGCAGCGGATCGCCCCGATGATCGCGCTCCGCAGCCGAAATACCCGCCGAACATCCTCGTTGACGGTCAGGTCGAGGTATCGCTGCCGGTAGCGCTTCTCGACGTCAGTCAACCCGTGCCACTTCTCGGGAAGCGGGCGGAGCGCCTTGGCCAGCAGATCGAACCGACTGACGTCCAGGGTGATCTCCCCGGCGCGCGTCTGAAACAGCTTCCCCTCCGCACCAAGGAGGTCGCCGAGGTCGATCAGATCGCGGAACCGCTCGTAGGCTTCGGGGCCGACACCATCCTGCCGGAGATACAACTGGACCCTGCCACTCCCGTCCTGGATGTGGCAGAACGATGCCTTGCCCATCACTCGCCGACTGGTGATCCGTCCGGCCAACCGAAGAGTGTGGCCACCGAGCTCGGCAAAGCGAGCGACCGCATCGGCGGCGCTGTGCGTTCGCTCGAACCGACTCGGGTAGGGCTCGATCCCGAGATCCCGAAGCCGCGCGAGCTTCGCCAGTCGCGGCTGGGTCAGATCATCCGCTTCGCTACTCAATCGAGACCACCTGAAACCGTACCGTCCCCGCGGGTACCCGCACGTCGACCGCCTCGCCGACCCGCCGACCAAGAAGGGCTTGCCCGACCGGTGACTCGTTCGAGATCCTGCCCGCCAGCGGGTTCGCCTCGGCCGAACCCACGATCGTGTATCGCGCCGTGTCGCCGTCGCCGTTCACATCGGGGTCCCCGCTCTGAAAGGCGACGGTCACCGTGGCACCCAGGCGAACTACATCGTGTCGGCTGTCGTGTTCGATGATCACGGCGTGACTCAGCATCTTCTCCAGCGTCAGAATCCGCCCCTCGATAAATGCTTGTTCGTTCTTCGCTTCCTCGAAGTCGGCGTCATCGGTCGTATCGCCAAACTCCTTGGCCGCGCGAATCCGATCCGCCACCCCCGGCCGTTTCACTTCGACCAGGTAGCTCAGCTCCTCGGCCAGCTTGATCCGACCCTCTGCGGTCAGGAATACCGGCTTCTCGCCCATCCGGACCTCACCCCCTCGCGCCACCCCGACCTCACCCCCTGCCCCCTCTCCGACGCGGAGAGGGGGGACGGAGGGGGAGGGGGCGCACTGCTCGACACTGCCCCCACGCCACCGCCCCGACCTCACCCCCTGACCCCTCTCCCCGTGGGAGAGGGGGGATGCTCCCTCTCCCCGTGGGAGAGGGTCAGGGGTGAGGGCCGACCCACGGGTACGAAAAAGAACTGAGAGCGGTACACTCTCAGTTCGTCCCTCTTGGTGCCTCGCTATTATACGT
>JACPQP010000247.1 GCA_016190465.1 Chloroflexota bacterium | reverse complement strand
GGTCGGGGGATGAGGGCCGTGCCCCCCTCACCCCCTGCCCGCCGTTCCTGAGTCGGTCCCACCAGGGGAGAGGGGGTGGCATCTCTCTATTCCCCCCGGGAGCGGAAGGGGGGAGGACGGGCCTTCCGCCGCTGTCTGGTCCCCGCGTCGAAGGGAAGTGGGGGGCCGCCACGTGGCCGATTATACGACGGAACAATGGAGAGGACAAGCGATGCAGTCACAGCCGGCCACGCCGACCGGCCAAGTGGTTCTGGCGCGCACGCCGATCGACTCCAGCAGCGCCTCGGTGGCGCACAGCGGCAGGCCCACCACGTTCAGGTAGCAGCCTTCGATGCGGGCGACCGGCGCGAACGTGGGGTCCTGGATGGCGTAGGCGCCGGCCTTGTCGAGGGGCTCGCCGCTGCTGATGGAGCGCTCGACCTCCTCGGGGGAGTAGTCGCGCATCAGGACCCGGGTCGCGCGGGTCGTCGAAGCCCGCCTGCGTGTGGCGGCGTCGACCACGGCGACACCGGTCGTGACGGTGTGCCAGCGGCCGCGCAGGCGCCGGAGCATCGCTCGGGCATCACGGGCATCCCGGGGCTTGCCGAGCGCCTCGCCATCGAGGATGACCACGGTATCGGCCGCGACGACGATCCCTGACTTCAGGGTACGGGCGACTGCCTCCGCCTTTTCTTGCGCGAGCCGCTCGGCGGTCATCTCTGGCGACTCGCCGGGGAGCGCCTGCTCGGGCACCTCGGCTGGCCGGACCTCAAACGGGAGCCCGAGCAAGCTAAGGATGGCGCGCCGGCGCGGCGAGGCCGACGCGAGAACGAGCAGCACCTCAGGCATCGCCGTCAGGTGGGTTCGCGCAGCCGCAGCACGGCTACGTTCTCGACGTGGAAGGTCCGGGGGAACATGTCGACGGGCTGGACTTCGACGAGATCGTAGGCCCACTCGCTCAGCACCCCCAGGTCGCGGGCCAGCGTCGCCGGGTCGCATGAAACGTAAATAATTTGGCGCGGGCGCACCTTGATCAGGGCGGTCATCACGGCGGAATCGCAGCCGAGACGCGATGGATCGAGGATCGCGACGTCGATCCGCTCCTCCAGCTCGGGCAGGACCTCCTCGGTTTTGCCACGGATGAACCGGGCGTTCGCCACTCCCCGGCTGTTCACGGCGGCGTCGGCGATCGCGCTACCCGACTCCTCGATGCCGACGACGCGCCGGACTCGGTCGGCGGCCAGCAGAGTAAACGTGCCGACGCCGCAATAGGCGTCGACGAGCACCTCGTCGCCGCTGGCCTCGAGCTTGTCCAGGACGGCGAGCGCGAGCAGATCGGCCTGGCTATAGCTCCCAAGCCGCTCGCCTAGCCACGGCGCCCGGAGGGTCTCCGGAACCTCGCGCTGGGCCGGCCGGGTGTTCACCTGGAAGAACGACGTCGCGGACACTCGGAACGGGCGGCCCAGCAGGACCTCTTCGTAAGACTCCTGACCGGTCGGCAGGACCCCGTCAAGGGAAGGGATGTGGGGCGAGACCAGGAGTTGCTCCCGCCGGGCGCCATATCGGATGGCGACCTGATGCAGGCCGTGGGCAAAGCCGTGGATCGTGCGCAGCGCCTCGTCGATCGGCTCGAGCACGAGCCAGCAGGTCGGTATCGCGACCAGGTCGTGGCTCTGGGGCCGGGTGAAGCAGAGGCGTCCCGCGCGGTCCGGCTGGAACCGGACGTGGTTCCGGTAGTTCCACGCGTGGGCGGCGCCGATGATCGGCCGGAGCGGCGGCTCGGGGAATCCGCCGATGCGCCGCAACTGCTGCTCGACCACCGACTGCTTGAACGTGAGCTCGGTCGGATAGTCGACGTGTTGGAGCTGGCAGCCACCGCATCGGGTAAAGACCGGGCAGGGAGCGGCAGCCCGGGCTGGCGAGGGGTTGCGCACTTCGACCATTCGGGCGCGGACGAAGCGGCGCCGGACCTCCGACACCTCGACGACGACGTCCTCACCCGGCAGGCCATAGGCGACGAAGAGCACCTGGCCATCCACTCTCCCGATCGCTTCGCCGAGGTAGCCGATAGCGTCGAGATGCGCCTCCACTCGGTCGCCCGGGCACCAGCGTCGGGCGGAGTCCGTCGTCGTCAGGGTACACCCTCCTGCTGGATTCTACCCCCGGCTCGTAGCCCGCGTCAACGGCCATTTCCACCGGCCGGTGCAGCTCTCGCTTGACAGACGCGCTTCCCGGCGGTACAATTCTTTTGAGAATGAGTCTCAATTCGGCCGGCTCGCCGACAGGGGACGGACGTGCTATCGACCGAGGGGATCCTGGCCACGCTGACCGAGAACGGCGGCCGGGAGACGGCCAGTCGCCGCCTGATCGCCCAGGCTGTGGCCGGCCGGAGCGCCGCGTTCACCGCACAGGAGATCTACGAGGAGCTCGCTCCGCGTGGTGTCGGCCGGGCGACCGTCTTCCGAACGCTGAACTTGCTTCACGAGCGGGGTCTGCTCAACCGCCTCCACATCGGCGAGGGATGCCACAGCTATACCCTCTGCGAGCCGCAGCACCACCATCACCTGGTCTGTGTCCGGTGCGGCTGCGTTTATCCATTCGGCACACCTGGCGATTGCACGGTCGTCGCCGACGTCCAGCGGCTTGCCGTGCGGGTGGGCTTCGTCGTCGAGGGACATCACGTGGAGGTGTTCGGCCGCTGCGCCGAATGCCTGAGCACGTAGGCTTTTTTTGACAGGTAGTGAGATGCAGTCTCGATTGTGGATGCCCAGCGGTCAACCCACCCTCGTCTGCGAGCGGGTCAGCGTCCGCTACGGCGATGCCCTGGCGCTCGACGACGTGAGCTTCGTCGCCGAAGCTGGCCAGATCATCGGAGTCGTCGGGCCAAACGGGGCCGGCAAGACCACGCTCTTCAAGGCGATCGTCGGGCTGCTGCCCCTGGCGCAGGGGCGCATCCTCGTCGACCGCGAGCCCCTCCCGAAGGGTCGCTCGCGCGTGGTCTACGTCCCCCAGCGGGAAGCCGTCGACTGGTCGTTCCCGGTCTCCGTGCTCGACGTCGTGCTCATGGGCGTCACCGCCCGGCGTGGCTGGCTGCGCCGGATCGACGCGTCCGATCGACGGGAGGCTGTCGATGCGCTCGAGCAGGTGGGGATGCTTGCCCTCCTGAAGGCGCCGATCGGCGAGGTCTCCGGCGGCCAGCAGCAGCGGGTCTTTCTCGCCCGGGCGATCTGCCAGGGCGGGGACGTTCTCGCGCTGGACGAGCCGTTTTCGGGCGTCGACATCGCCGCGAGCCACGCCATCGAGCAGATTCTCCGCCAGTTGGCTCAGCGCGGGCGCTTGATCCTGCTCAGCACGCACGATCTTGGCCAGGCCGCGCAGCTCGGCGATCGCATCCTGCTGCTCAACCGGCAGCCGGTGGCGTTTGGTCTGCCCCACGAGGCCTTGCGTCCCGACCGGCTCCGCGAGGCGTACGGCGACCGGGTGTTCGTCGTCGGGGAGCAGCGCATCGCGGTGAGCGATCATCATTGATGGATAGCTTGTGGGGTTCGATCATGGAGCCCATCGGCTTCGCGTTCATGCAGCGGGGACTCCTGGCGGTGGTCATCGTCGGCATCACCTGCGGCGTCGTCGGCGCCTACGTGGTCCTCCGGGGCATGGCGTTCCTCGGCGACGCGCTCGCCCATGCGGTGTTCCCGGGGATCGTCGCGGCCTACCTGTTGAACCTGCACGTGGCGATCGGCGCCCTCCTCGCCGGGCTGGCGACGGTCCTGGGGATCGGCCTCATCGCCCGCCACACCCGGCTTCACGAGGACGCCGCCATCGGCATCCTGTTCGCCGGCGCCTTCTCGCTGGGCATCGTGCTGCTGAGCGGCCTGCGTAGCTACACCAGAGACCTGGCCTCGCTCCTGCTCGGCAACGTCCTCGGCGTCGCGCCGGAGGACCTCCTGTTGACGGGGCTGCTCGCCATGCTGGTCATCGCCGCCACGGTGGCGCTCTACCGCGCCCTGCTGATCACCTCGTTCGATTCGGCCTACGGCATCGCTAGCGGCCTCCCCGTCTTCTGGCTGGACACCGCCCTGCTGGTCCTGATCGCCCTCACGGTGATCATCTCGCTTCAGACCGTCGGCAACATCCTGGTGGTGGCGCTGCTGGTGACACCCAGCGCGACCGCCCGCCTGTGGACGAAGCACCTCACGCCGATGATGGCGCTCGGCGCGGCCCTGGGCGCGCTGGCGGGGGTCGTCGGACTGTTCGCCTCGTACTACCTCAACGCCCCATCGGGGGCGACCATCGTGCTCGTCTCGACGCTTCTGTTCCTGGTGAGCCTCCTGGTGGCGCCCGGCGGGCTTCGGGAGCGCGTCTCGCGGGGCGGCTAGGTGCGAAGCGATCAGCAATCAGCAGTCAGTCGTCAGCCGGAGGACGGGGTTGTGGAGTTGTAACCGCAGATGAACGCAGATGGAGCTTGGGAACCGCAGATGAACCCAGATGAATGCAGATGAACGCAGATGGAGCTTGGGAACCGCAGATGAACCCAGATGAACGCAGATAAACGCAGATGGAGCTTGGGAACCGCAGATGAACCCAGATAGACGCGGATTGACGTATCGGATCATCGCCACCCTGCTCGTGGCGCTGCTCGGAATCGTGGCGCTCCCGGCCTACCTGGCGCCTCAGGCATCACCCGCCTCTCCGGTCTCGACACCCTCCCCTTCGACGGTGTCGGCTCGCCCAACGTTGGCCGGGCCGGCGGCCGGAAAGACGGTGGCGGCGGCCACGACCCTCAACGTGTTCGCCGATATGATCCGGCAGGTTGGTGGGGACCGCGTGGAGGTCCAGAGCCTTGTCCCCGCCGGCACGGACGTGCACACGTTTCAGCCGACGCCGAAGGACGTGCAGCTCCTCGCCTCGGCCGACGTCGTCTTCATCAACGGGCTCGGCCTCGACGGGTTCGCCGAGAAGGTGATCGCGAGCGTGCGCCGCTCGAGCCACCCGGTGGTCGTGCTCTCGGCCGGGCTCGAGCCGCTGGTGATCGCGGACGACGACGGGGACGAGCCCGCCGACGAGCGCGACGGCGAGCACCACGACGAGCACGATGGGAACCCTCACCTGTGGCTCGATCCGCGCAACGGCATCCACTACGTCGAGCGCATCCGCGACGGGTTGATCGCGGTCGATCCGGACGGCCGCGCCACGTACGCCGCAAACGCCGAGCGATACGTCGCCGAGCTGCTGGCGCTCGACCGCGAGCTCGAGCAGCAAGTGGCGACGATCCCGGCCCCGCGCCGGAAGCTGGTCACCTTCCACGATGCGTTTCCCTACCTGGCGCGGCGCTACGGCTTCGAGCTGATCGGCGTCGTCGTCAAGGCGCCGGAACGGGAGCCGAGCGCGCAGGAGGTCGCGGTGCTCGCCACCCAGATCAGACAACACGGCGTGCCCACCGTCTACGCCGAGCCGCAGATGCCGGCCCGGGTGCTGGAGGTGGTGGCCCGCGACGCCGGGGTGAAGGTTGGTCGCCTGTACAGCGACGCGCTCGACGCGACCGTCCCCACCTACGTCGATCTGCTGCGCTTCGACGTCCAGCAGCTCGTGGAGGGCCTCCGGTAGAGAGGCAGTAGGACCCTCACCCCCATGTGCGCGAAGGGGCATTGATTCATCCGCGTCAATCGGCGGTTTCCATGGGACGCAGCGCCAGGCGGATCTCGCCGAAGGGCTCGGTCTGTTCGGCCTCGACCACCCCCAGGCGAAGCAGCTCCAGCGCGGCGAGGAAGAGCGCCACGGCCAGCGAGCGGGAGGCCGTGGCCCGCGCGTAGGCGCGGAACTCGAGGGGGCGGTCCAGCGCCCGCAGTTGGGCCAGTTGCGCCCGGATGATCGCCAGCGCCTGCTCGACCGGAAATGGCTCGCGCTCCACCGTGGCCGTCGGCACCGACGGCGCCGACCGGGTGAGCGCACGCCGGTAGGCCTGAAGCAGGTCGTCCGGGCGGAGCCCGCGCAGTGAGCGGGGGGACGGGGCGACCGGGGATTGCAGATTGCAGATTGCAGATTGCAGATTTGGGGTCGGGGGCGACGGGGCGAGGCGGCGCGGGGCGACCGGATAGGAGCGCAGCCCCCGCTCTTCACGCTCGCGGAGGGCGCGAGCCACGTTCCGGTACCGCTCGTACTCGCGCAGGCGGGCGGTCAGATCGGTCGGGTTGTCGTCTACCTCGAACGGCCTGGAGTCATCAGGCCCGGAGGCGTCGGCCGGAGCCGGGAGAAGCGCCCGCGACTTGATCACCAGAAGCTTCGCGGCGATGGCGATGAAGGAGGCCAGCACCTCGGGCTCGACCCGGGGCAGCGTCGCCACGTGTTGGAGGAACTGCTCGGTGACGAGGGCGAGCGATACGGTGGTGACGTCGAGCCGGCGGCGCTCGATCAGGCGCAGCAACAGGTCGAGCGGCCCCACGAAGACGTCGAGGCGGACGGACCAGTCAGGGATCAATTCAGGGATCAATACCCGCCATAGCGCTGCGCGGTCTCGAACATCGCGACGATGTTGGCCGGCGGGACGTTCGCCTGGATGTTGTGGATCGACCCGAAGACGAAGCCGCCGCCGGGGGCGAAGTCGTCGATGCGGCGCCGGACCTCGGCCTCCACGTCGGTGGGCGAG
>JACPQP010000246.1 GCA_016190465.1 Chloroflexota bacterium | reverse complement strand
GCTGTGCGGCGAGCGACGGGGGGACGGTCCTCACCCCCTGCCCGCCGTTCCTGAGCCGGTCCCAATAATGGGAGCGGGGGTCCGGCCGCGCCCCTTCCCCCAGTATTGGGGGAAGGGGTTGGGGGATGAGGGCCGCCCCCACGAGGCCCTCACCGCCGTTCCTGAGCCGGTCCCAACATCCGATTCCAGACAAGTGCCCCCCAGACTTGACGGAAACGGGGCGCACGGGGTATCCTCCCGGTGATACCGCACACCGATCGCGGACGGGAGGGGTTTGCACGTGGCGGAGGGGGCACGGCCCGCACCGGTCATCACCAGGACCGGCGACGACGGGACGACCAGTCTGCTCGGCCCGGACCGGGTGGCCAAGGATCACCCGCAGGTCGAGGCCTTCGGGGCGATCGACGAGGCGACCTCGGCGATCGGCATCGCCCGCGCCCTCGTCAACGATCTGGCGGTCCGCGACTTGCTTCTCAACGTGCAGCAGGATCTGTATCTGCTGATGGCCGATCTCGCACTTCCGCCGCGCAACTGGGAGCGCGCGACCTGGCGAATCGGTCCCGACAAGGTGCAATGGATCGAGCAGCGGGCGGCTGGGTTGCAGGCCACGGCGGCCATCGAACCACGTTTCGTCATTCCGGGGGAGACCCTGCCCAGCGCCGGGCTCCATCTGGCCCGGGCGATCGTCCGGCGCGCCGAGCGGCGGGTCGTCGCACTGCGAAGGCTGGGGCTTCTTGGCAATCCGACGGCACTGCCCTACCTCAACCGCTTGTCGGACCTTCTTTTCATCGCCGCGCGCTATCTTGAAGAGACCAGCGGCGGCGGTGTCGGCGAGACCGCGCCGGTTTGAGCAATTCACGGCGGTCGGCTGAGTACTGAGTGCAAAGTACTGAGTACTGAGTCGGTCCGGGGTGCGGGGGGACTCAGCACTCAGTACTGGTCATTGGAGAGTGATGGGTAGACACCTTTTACGCTCGCTGGTCCTGCTGCTGACCACGCTGGCGCTGTTCGTCGGTTCGTGCTCCCGGGGGGCTGCCCCGACTCCCCCCGCTCCCACGCCCACTCCAGCGGTGCGCGCCACGGCGAGCGGTGCGCCCGCCGGGGAGGCGCTCGAAGCGGCTTACGCGCTACTCCTCACTACCTACATCGAGCCCGTGAGCTCGGCCAAGCTCCTGACCGCCGCGCTTGACGGCGTCAGCGCCGAGCTGGTGCGGGCGGGGGTGATCAGCCCCACTGTCGAGCGGCCACCCTTCACCGACGATCCAAAGCGCGACTGGGAGCTGTTTCGCGCGGCGTTCGCCAACGTCTCCGCCCGGTACGGCTCGAAACTGCCGTCCGGCGCGCTGACCCACGCCGCGGTCCGCAAGATGGCGGATAGCGTGGATGACTGCCATACGAGCTTCTTCGATCCGGCCCAGTACGCCGAGCAGATGCGCTGGTTTCGCGGCGAGGTCCGGTTTGGGGGGATCGGCGCCGCCCTCCGCAAGCCGAAGCGGGAGGATCCCCTGGTCATCTGGCGTGTCTTCGACGATGGACCGGCGGCTAAGGCCGGCCTCCGTGCGGGCGACATCGTCGTGAGCGTCGACGGGCAGGACGTGTCTGACCTGACGGTGGATGCCGCGGTCCAGCTCATCCGGGGGCGCGAGGGAGCACCGGTGACGTTGACGGTTCGACGGGGCATCCCGCCGCAGACGATCAACCTCACCATCACCCGTGCGACGATCGACCCGCCCGCGGTCGAGGCACGGGTCTACCAGGGCGGCATCGGCTTTCTGCTCATCAACAGCTTTCCCGTCACCGTCGTGGCCTCGATCGACCGCGCGCTCGGCCAGTTGCAGCAGGCCGGGATCCGGGCGCTCGTGATCGACCTGCGCAACAACGGCGGCGGTTCGCTCGACGCGCAGAACCAGGCTTTGAGCCGGTTCATCAAACAGGGCCTGCTCTTCTACCTGTTTGACCGAAGCGGCCAGCGCACCAACTTCTCCGCGGACGGCCAGTCGTATCGCGGGCTCCGGGTTCCCATCACGGTCATGGTCAACGAGGGCACGGGCAGCGGTGGGGAACTCTTCGCCGCCGCGCTCCAGGAGCACGGTCTGGCGGTGACGGTTGGTGCTCGCACGGCCGGGTGCGTGGGGACCGGACGGGTGTTCAACCTACCGGATGGCTCTGGCCTCCAGCTCACGGTCGGTCGCGTGCTGACCGGCCAGCGGAACCGCATCCTGAACCGCATCGGCCTCACTCCCGATTACGAAGTCGCCCTGACCGTCGACGATCTGGTAGCCGGTCGTGACCCACAGCTTGAACGCGCTTTCCAGCTCCTCGCCCAGTACGCTGAGCGGTGAGGCGAGGTGAGACGATGTTCCGGGCCCTCCGACTCAGGTCGTGGGGACAGGGTAGTACCGCGAGCAAAGAGCTACAGGACCTGGCCACCTTCTTCAGCGCCGCGCTGATCCTCGCCGGGCTTCTGTGGGCGCCGGTCCCTCTCCTGTTCGGCTCGCTTGTGCTGTTCACGGCGGTCGCCCTGTTGCTGCCGCTGGCCGGACCGATTGCCGTCGTCCTCAGCCTGCCCTTCTCACCACTCAACCGCACGTTCCTGGGTCCAGGCCATGGGGCGGCCCTGTCGGCGACCGAGATGTTGATTGGCATCACCGTCCTGGCGGCAACAGTCTGGGTCGTCCGTCCAGACTGCCGCCGGGTTGGCCCAACTCGCGTCGTCCACTCCAATCGGCAATCGGCAATCCGTAATCTGCGATCCGCATTAGGATCACGCGACATCGCGATCGGCGTATTCGTCTTCCTTCTCGCCGGGATGGCTTCATTGCTCGTCTCGGTGCGGCCACGGGAGAGCCTCCACGAGTTTCGCCTGCTCGTGGTGGAGCCGGTCGCGCTCTACGTCGCGGTGGTATTGCTCTTACCGCACGGACGCTCGGCGTGTCGCTCGGTGTTCCTGTTGGGGACAGCATTCGCGCTGGCGGGCGCCACGATCTCGCTCGTCGGGTTGTATCAGTACGTCGCCGGCGTCAACCTCATCACGGCCGAAGGCGTCTATCGAATTCGCGGGCTCTATGGCTCGCCAAACAACCTCGGCCTCTTTCTCGACCGCACGCTTCCGCTGAGCGCCGGTCTAGCGTTGGGCACGGGGCGCCTCGACTGGCGATTCGCCGGGCTGGCCCTCATCCAGGGGCTGGCCGTCATCCTGACGTTTTCGGCCGGCGCCTGGATAGGCCTCGTCGCCGCCTTCCTCGTCCTCGCCGCGCTTCAGGGTCGTCGCCATCTCGCTCGCCTGGTCGGCCTGTTGCTCGCGGGCATCATCATCGCGGCACCGCTCGTGGCGAGCGTCGAGCGGCTCCGCCTGCGGCTGAGCCTGGCCGAGGGCACGAACGAGCTGCGCTTGCGGGTCTGGCAATCCGCGCTGGCGATGATCCGCGACCATCCAGTGACCGGCATCGGGCTGGACAACTTCCTCTATTATTATCGCGACCGCGGCTATATGCTCCCATCCGCCTGGCGTGAGCCGAACCTGTCGCATCCCCATAACCTCGTGCTCGATCTCTGGCTCAGTCTCGGGCTGGCAGGCCTCGTGGCGTTCTCCTGGCTCCTGGTGCGCTACGGCGTCGCGCTGTTCCGGATGCGTCATCACCATTCGAGCGCACAGCGTGCGCTGGTCCACGGGGTGATCGGCGCATCGGTCGCCGGGCTCGTCCACGGCCTCGTCGACAACTCGTACTTTCTGCCGGATCTGGCTGTGACTTTCTGGGTCGGATTTGCTATAGTGAGCGTGCTCGGCGCTTCCGCGTCGCACACACGCTCGCCGATAACCCCGCCGGCGGCGGACAGCTATCCGGGCGCTGGGCCTGCTTGGGAGGGACACGCTTGAGAGTTCTCGTCACTGGTGGCGCGGGCTTCCTCGGTTCGCACCTGTGCGCTCGGCTGCTTGGTCTCGGGCACGACGTGGTCGCCCTCGACAATCTCCTGACCGGCTCGACGACCAACCTCGATCCGATCCGGGCTCATCCCCGGTTCCAGTTCGTTCGGCATGACGTGACGGAGCCTTGCGACATTCCCGCGGAGGCCGTCTTTCACCTGGCGAGTCCGGCCAGCCCGGAAGGCTACCTCCGGCACCCGCTGGAGACCGCGCTGGCAAACAGCAATGGGACCAGGCAGGCGCTCGCGCTCTCCCACCGCTATCACGCTTCGTTCCTGATGGCCTCGACCTCGGAGATCTACGGCGATCCACTGGTCCATCCCCAGCCCGAGGACTACTGGGGCAACGTGAACCCCATCGGGCCGCGCAGTTGCTACGACGAGGGCAAGCGATTCGCCGAGGCGCTCACGATGATCTACTATCGCCAATACGGCCTCGACGCGCGGATCGTCCGCATCTTCAACTGCTATGGGCCGCACTCCGACCCACACGACGGGCGGATCGTTCCCAACTTTGTCACCCAGGCGCTCGCCGGGCGCCCCATCACCGTGTACCACCCGGGCACGCAGACTCGTTCTCTCTGCTACGTTTCCGACCTCGTCGACGGGCTCATCCGAGCGATGTTCACGCCGGGCACGGCCGGGGGCGTCTTCAACCTCGGGAATCCGGAGGAGCACACCGTCCTCGAGTACGCGGAGACGGTCCGGCGGCTGGCGCATTCCTCTTCGGCGATCGTGTTTCGAGACCCGGTCAGCGCCGACGACCCGCAGCGACGCCGCCCCGACATCACCCGCGCACGCCAGGTGCTCGGTTGGGAGCCTCGGGTGGGTCTCGAAGAGGGATTGCTGGAGACGATCGAGTGGTTCCGGCAGCGACTGGACGTCGCCCGTGTCTGAGGGGATCTGCGCTCCTCGCTCCACGGCTTGGAGCGTCACCGTCGTGGCCCTGGGGCTCGCGGTCGCCCTCCTTCCGCCACGGGTCGTCGGCGTCACGCTCGCCGGCGGCATTCTTCTGATGCTGGCGCTCCGGAATAGCCGCTGGGCGCTGGCCATCGCGGCGCTGGTGATGCCGTTTGGGGCGCTCGGGTGGACCTCCGCCGAGGCGACTGGGCTCGGCTACGTCGACGGAGTGGCGATCATCGCGATCGTCGCCTGGCTTGCCGCCCAGCTCGCCCGGCGGCGCCGGCAGAGCCACCTCAGCGGCTGGGCCTGGCCAGTTGTGCTCTT
Organism: Chloroflexota bacterium; assembly: GCA_016190465.1. Lineage (GTDB taxonomy): Bacteria > Chloroflexota > UBA6077 > FW602-bin22 > JACPQP01 > JACPQP01. The sequence goes on along the minus strand of JACPQP010000246.1, from coordinate 4,055 downwards.
CCTCGCAGCGAACGTCGCGGCCACGGTTGGCGTCGTGGACCTCCCGGTCGCCCTGAAGGAATGGCTGCGCTGGGGAGAGGTCCTCGGTATCTTCGTGGTCACCGCCGACGTCGCTCGGACGGAGGACGACCGGTGGCACATCTTGACGCCGCTCCTGATCGCGGGCGTGGTCCAGGCGCTGCTGGGGTTCGCCCAGTTTGCGCTCCAGTTGGGTCCGCCTAGCTTTCGGGTTGGCCCGTTTCTGCGCGCCTTTGGCACGTTCGGCCAGCCCAACCCGTACGCAGGCTACCTGGAAACGGTGTTTCCGGTCGCGCTGGCGCTGACTCTCTTTGGATGGCCGAGGCCCTCGCCCCCGCAGTCCTCACCCCAGCCCTCTCCCACGGGGAGAGGGCTCCTCTCCCTGGGGAGAGGGAGCAACTGGCGTTGGCGCCTGGCGGCGGTGACCGCCGCGTTGACAGCCGTGGCGCTGGCGATGAGCATGTCGCGCGGCGGCTGGCTTGGGCTCGCTTCCGGCGCCGTCGTCGGCACCTTGCTGCTCGGTCGCTTCCCCGGTCGCTTAGGACCAGCGCTGCGGCTCGGGGTGTTCATCAGTGTGCTGGGTGGGCTGTTGGCCGCGTTTGGTCTGCTGCCGACCACGGTCACCGCGCGTCTCGCGTCCATCGTCGGCTCGTTCGGGGTGTTCGATGCCCGCGGCGTCGTCCCGACCGCCGCGAACTGGGCCGTGGTCGAGCGCGTGGCCCATTGGCAGTCGGCAGCCGAGATGTTCCTCGCGCAGCCGCTGCTGGGCGTCGGGCCCGGCCACTACGCGGTCGTCTACCGGGCGTACGCGATCCTCCCGTTCTGGCGTGATTCGCTCGGCCACGCGCACAACATCTACTTGAACGTCGCCGCCGAGACTGGCGTCGTCGGCCTGGTGGGATATCTCGCGATGGTTGGAAGCTGGTTTCTGCTGGTGATCCGGGCTCGTCGCCGGCTGGCCGCGGGCGCCGCGGGGGAGCGCGCGTTCGTCGTCGGCGTGGGAGCCACGCTCACCGCGCTGGCAGTACACAACGCATTTGACAACCTGTACGTCCACGGGATGAATGTACAGGTCGCGCTGCTTCTCGGTCTCGTGGCCGGCCTTGGGGCTTCCCGACCCGGTGGGGGCAGGCACGGGGGCCTGCCCCTACGCCCTTACCCCTCTGCCACAGGGGTACGGCCCTCATCCCCCAGCCGCCGTTCCTGAGCTGGGCCCCCAATATCCCTGCGGGACTTCCGATGGTCGCTGGGGGAAGGGGAGGCTGGACCCCCTCTCCCCGTGGGAGAGGGGGCAGGGGGTGAGGGCCTCTCCCCGTGGGAGAGGGGGAGAGGGCTCAGCACGTGACGGAAGGGGAGGGCCATTGACCGCGACAGACCAGGCTGCATCTGAGGGGCGGGTGTCGAGCAATGACGCGCCGCCAGACTTTGGCCGACGTGTCTTCACCCGACGCACGGCGGTCTCGCTGGCGCTTTCGCTCGCGCTCATTGGCTTGTTGCTGACCCGGGTCCAGATCGACGTCGCGCGGACGGTGCAGATCATCCGGTCGGCGGACCTGTCACTGTATCTGGCGGCGTTCGCCGTCTACTACCTGGTCTTTCCCGTTCGGGCGCTTCGCTGGCGGCGGATGCTGGGAAACGCCGGCTACGATTCGGCCCAGACTCCGTCACTGCCCCGCCTGGCGACCATCATCTTCCTCTCGTGGTTCGTCAACTGTCTGGTTCCGGCCAAGCTGGGCGACGTCTACCGGGCCTATCTGCTCAAGCAGGACGGCCGGGGCTCGCTGACGAAGGCTGGCGGCACGATCGTCGCCGAGCGCATCATCGACTTCACGTTCGTCCTCGTCTTGCTCGCCATCACCGGGGCGATCAGCTTTCACGGGCGGCTCCCCGACTCTCTGGCCGGCGGGCTCGAGGTCGGCGCGGGACTGGCGCTACTGGCTGGAGCGGCGCTGTTGGCGATGTGGCGCCACCCCGCTCTGATTCGCCGAGCGCTGCCCGAGCACCTGCACGCCATCTACAGTCGGTTTAATGAGGGCACGATCGGGGCATTCGGCGGCTACCGGATGCTCATCCTCTACACTGCGCTCGCCTGGCTCGTCGAGATGATGCGTCTGTTCCTCGTGGTGCGAGCGACCGGCGTGCACCTGGATGGTCGCTTTGGCGTCGAGCTGACCCTGGTCGCGTTCATCGCGCTCGTCTCGTCGCTCTTCACCGCGCCGCCCGGGCTACCGGCGGGCCTGGGGTACGTCGAGGCCTCCATCGTCGCGGCGCTTGTCCTGGTCGGCCAGCCGATGGATATGGCGGTGTCAATTGCGTTGCTCGACCGCTCCATCAGCTACGTAAGTCTCGTCGTGTTTGGCTTTGTCGTCTATCTCGTTTCCCGCTATCTCCGGTCCCATCGGAGCAGGTGATCGTGCGCATCGGCCTCGAATACACCGCGGCGCTGACTCAGACGGCCGGCATCGGACGCTATGTCCGCAACCTCGTCCCGGCGCTCGCGGAGCTCGATCAGGAGAACGAGTATCTCCTGTTCCATGCGCGCGTGCACAAGATGGAGGGGTTTCAGGAGCCATCGTTGCCGCCCAACTTCAAGCTGCGACCGATCGGGGTCTCCGACCGCACGCTTACGATTCTCTGGCATCGACTGGGATTGCCGCTGCCCATCGATCTGTTTACCGGCCCGGTCGACGTGTTTCATTTCCCGAACTTCACCCTGGCTCCGCTCCGGCGAGGCGCGGCAATCGTCACGGTTCACGACCTGTCGTTCTTGCTCGTTCCGGAGTGCGCGGATGACGGGCTCCGCCAATACCTGGAACGAGTGGTCCCGGCCTCGGTAGCCGCAGCAGACGTGGTGGTAGCGGACTCGGCCAGCACACGCAACGATCTCATCTGCCTGCTGGATGTCCCCCCGGAGCGCGTCGAAGTCGTCTACGGCGGGGTTGAGCCCCGCTTCCGGCGGGTGACTGAGCCCGACGCGCTCACCACCGTTCGGCGCAAGTATGGGCTCACCACACCGTTCGTGCTCTTCGTCGGCACCGTCGAGCCCCGGAAAAACCTCGTCCGGCTCATCCAGGCATATCACCGCCTCCGCCAACGGCCAGGCTTCACCCACAAGCTCGTGATCGCTGGCGGACTTGGCTGGCTCTACCAGGACGTCTTTCGGGAGATCGAGAATCTTGGTCTCCACGACCACGTTCTCTTCATCGGCTATGTGGCCGATCCCGACCTGCCGGCGATCTACAGCCTGGCCGACGCCCTGGCCTGGCCATCGCTGTACGAGGGGTTCGGCCTCCCCCCGCTCGAGGCGATGGGCTGCGGAACGCCGGTGGTCACCTCGAACGTCTCGTCGCTTCCCGAGTTGATTGGCGACGCCGGCATCACCGTGGATCCCCGGAGCGTCGACGAGCTTGCCGACGGGATCGATCGCGTGCTCACCGACCAGGTGCTGCGGACCACGCTGATCGCCCGCGGCGTCGAGCGCGCCAGGCTGTTCACCTGGCAAAGCGCGGCCGAGAAGCTCCTGGCGATCTGCCAGCGCGCCGTGACCGGCGCGACGCGGGCGATGGCGACCTGATCGGCATGCACGTCGATCTGAACGCGTACTTTCTCCGCCATCCCCATACCGGCAGCGGACGCTACCTCGTCGAGCTGGCACGCTGGCTGGTTGTGGTCGACCCGTCGATCCACGTCCGGTTGCTGGCGCCGGCCGACCTCACCCCCGGCCCCCCCTCTCCGACACGGAGAGGAGGAGGGGTTACGGGGGCCGACCTCACCCCCGGCCCGCCGTTCCTGATTGGGTCCGACGCAGAGGGGGGGAGCCGCCATCCCCCTCCCCGGCGCGGGGAGGGGGGAAGGGGGGAGAGGTCGGCCTGGCGGTGGCCCAACCACCCCGGGCCGGACCTCACGCCCTGGCCCGCCGTTCCTGAGTCGGTCCGACGCGGTAGAGGGGAGACGACGCGGGGAGGGGGGGAGCGTCCTCCCCTTCCCCCCTGGTGGGGGAAGGGGCAGGGGTAGAGGGGGCGTGCCCCACGTGGGGC
>JACPQP010000016.1 GCA_016190465.1 Chloroflexota bacterium | reverse complement strand
CCACCGGTGCCCGGACTGGCTGTGTGACCACAAGTGGTAGTCCTCGATCCCGAAGCCGTAGCTGTTCGGACTGTCGCCGTACAGCCGCAGCTTCCAGCCCTGGCTCTGGCTGGGGACCGCCACCCCCTGGTTGTTGAACTTGACGAGGTTGGAGGCGCCGTTGGTGAGCCAGAGCAGACCTCCCTGAAGCGTCAGGTTGCCCTGCACGGTCAGGCTCGTGTCGATCGTATCGGGAGGCCCGGTGATGTAGGCCGCCTGCGCGCTTCGCGGCTCCACCGCCAGTTGCCCCGCTCCTGCCAGGCCGACTGCCGCCGCCACCAGCTTCAGGAACTGCCGCTGGCTCACCGCCCGAGCGGCAACCGCGGTCGCTCCCGCGACGCCCGCCGGTGCGCGAGCTTCCGCGATCGGGCTCGCGGTCTGCTTCCCCACGGTCTTCTTACTGCGCAGCCGGATCCTCACGGTGTGCCTCCTCGCTCAGCAGCAGAAAGAACTGCTCTCCATCCTCGTCCACCCGTAGGTCGCTCAGCCCGGGAACGTAGATGCGCAGCGCCTCGACCAGGTCCGCTTTGCGCACGACGATCCCCGAGACCTTCAACGGCCGGAGTGGAATGCTTTCGGCTGGCGCCGCCCCGTTCTCCGGAGCCTGGCTTGCCTCGCGCAGTCGCACCCTGCCCACCATGTCACTCCCTATCTGACCTACAGCCCTGTCGTCGCGCCTTGCCGCCTGACGGCCGCTGCGGCCCACCCGATCGGCAATCTGAAATCCCCTACGCCAGCTCCACGGCCGCCACGTCCTGGGCGATGGCGTCGAAGATCGCCAGCGCGCCGGTCTTGCGGGCCGCGCTGAGGCGCGGGGTGATCTCCTGGTGGTTGGCCTGGATCACCTGGTTGCCGGCCTTGAGGTGGTACTCGCAGTAGACGTGGATCTGCCCGCTCTGGTCCCTGACCAGGCTGACCTGGATCACCTGGACGCCGTCGATCGTGATGCTGCGCGGCATCTCGTCCCTCCCGCCTTTCCCCCGAATGCCTGCTATTATAGGCGGAACGGCCGTCTTTGTCAATAGCAAACGCAGAGAGAGAGAGAGAGAGAACGAAGCCAAACTCCCTCACCCGCCAGCGGACCTCCGCCCCGCCGCGATACCTACCCCTGTGAGCGGGGGAGAGGGGTAGGGGTGAGGACGTCTCCCCGTGGGAGAGGGTTTGGGGGTGGGGACGGCGTCACCGATCACTCTGCTCGCCGAGTCGGTGCACCGGGCAATCGACATCCACGCCCCGCTCGCAGTAGACGGCCGCGAGGTGGAGCAGACCCTGTTGGCGGCGCGCGCTCGTCACGAGCGGTCGTCGATTGTCTCCGAACACCTCGCCGATGAGCCGGCGGGTCACCTGGTTCTCGCTCGACCGGGGGAGCGAGTGAAAGATCTCCCAGGCGCTTGCCGCTAGGTGCTCGTCCTCACGTTGCGCCGCCGAGGCGAGCGCCAGCGGGAGAACGACGTTGAGCACGATGTCCAGCGCGCGATCAGCGCCGATCAGTCGGGCCGGCGTGCTGCTCAACACCCGACCGAAGTCGAAGTGGGTCGCCCAGTAGCTCGTCGGTTCGTCGAGGGCGAAGTGTGCGATCAGCCCTGGACCGGGGCGACGGGGCGACGAGGCGGCGAAGTGGACGGGGGGACGGGGAGACGGGGCGACGAGCGAGAGGATCGACTCGGCCAGCCCATCGGGCAGGAACGCGGCGAACAGGTGGCCCGCCGCCCCGATACGGCGGGTCGGCCAGTTCGGGGGGCGAATGCCCTGGAGCCGCCAGGTGTGTGCGACCAGGGCGTCATCCGCGAAGTCGGTCCCGAGCAACGCCCAGGTTCCCTCCAACTGCTCGACGTACTCGCGATCGAGCCAGGTGAGCGGCGCGGTCCGCTCGCGCTGGGAGGGAAGCAGACCGGCCATCCCGAACAGCAGCGCCTGGCTGCGCAAGACGCGGTCGGGATCCGGTAAGTGGTCGATCAGCGCCTGAAGCGTCACCGCCGGCAGATGGTCGGCCAGCGCGCGAAAGGGCGCCCGATTCTGGCTGTAGCCCAGGGCATCGAGCAGCGCACGATAGGCGACCTCGTCGGCCGGAGTGCTGGCCAGCTCGCCCTCGAAGCGCGCCGCCTTGCCGCGCAGCCGGGTATCTCCCAACTGGTCGAGCAGCGCCGCGATCGCGGCCGGGTCAGCGCCCCGGGCAATATCGGCGCAGGAGCTGTCGGTCGGTTGGGCCAGGATGGCGAGCGAGTGGCCGCCACCCAGTCGCCCATCGAGAGCCAGAGCCGGCACGGGCCGGCCGTCGATCGTCGTGGTCAGTCGATCGGCGGCCGATGGACTGAAAAGGACCACGTGCAGGATAACGCGCGCGTAAGCCGGGTCGCGGTGGTGGCCGTGGGTGAACCAGTCGCTGGACCGACAGTGAACCTCGACATCGCCACTGGCCAGCGAGGCCGCCCCGATCTGGACCAGTGCGTCGCGGAAGTCCGGCCCCGGGCCGCGCTGTGCCCGCCCCGGATAGACGATGTCGATCGGCTGACCATCCGTGGTCCGGAGGTCGGCGCGATCGAAGCGCTGCGCCTTCCAGATGCGGGCGAGCAGCACCTCACTCAAGGTCTCATCGGCCGCGCGCATCATCAGACAGCCTTCTCTGGCCGTGGGCCGCCGCCACGGATGAACACTGCCCTCACCCCCCACCCCTCTCCCGGCGGGAGAGGGGCCGCCCTCACCCCTACCCCTCTCCTCCCGTGGGAGAGGGGTAGGGGTGAGGGCTGTGCTGTAGTGAAGGTCGTTGCTCCGGTCAGGGCCAGAGCGAGCGGGCGCGCTTCTCCGGGGCGAGCCAGGCGAACGGGTCGACATCGGGGCGGGAGGGCCGGTACTCCAGCCCCACGTAGCCGTGGTAGCCGGCCGCCTCGATGGCGCGCAGGACGTTCGGATAGTCGATCTCTCCGGTGCCAGGCTCCGTTCGGCTCGGCACGTCGGCGACCTGGATGTGCCCGATCTGGCCGATGTGCTCCCGGATGGTGTTGATCAGGTTCCCCTCCATCAGTTGCATGTGGTAGACGTCGTACTGGAACTTCACGTTCGGACTACCGACGGCCCCGACGATGTCGAAGCCATCTCGCGAGTGCTGGAGGAAGTAGCCCGGGTTATCGTCGATGTTCAGGGCCTCGATCAAGAGCGTGATGCCCTCGGACGTGGCGACGCCCGCGGCCTGGCGGAGCCGCTGGGCGACGAGCTCTTTCTGCTGCTCTTTGGCCATCCCCGGGACAGCGAGCCCGGCCAACGCGTTCAGTCGCTTCACACCCAGCCGACGCGCCAGCGCGATTGCCTCCGACAGTTGGGCGAAGAACAGGTCGTCGGCTTCCGGATGGCTGAGGTGACCGCGCGGGTAACGGTCGTCGTAGTTGAGGTCGAACAGCGCCATCGTCAGGCCAAACTCGTCTTTGGCGGCGATGAGCTCGTCCAGGTCGATGCGCTGCGGGAAGAGCAACTCGAAGGCGGTGAACCCCGCAGCGGCGACCCGGCGCAGTTGCTCGCGGACGGGGAGACCGCGCATCAGGTGGGTTACGTTGACAGCGTAGGCGATCATTATGACTCCTCAGACTCGCTCATCGGCTTGACGAAGTAGCGCCGGACCAGCTCACGTGGGATTGCCCAGCGAAGCAGCGCGGCCAGCGCGGCGACAAGCAGCAGATCATCAAGCTGGCCCAGGACCGGGATGAAGTCGGGGATCAGGTCGAACGGGAACGCGAGGTACGCGGCCGAGACGAGCAGCACCGGTCCGAGCCAGCGCGGGCAAGTCGGGTCCGCCGCGAGGCGCCGCATCCGTCGAACGGCCTCGCGGGGTCGCCGGGCCCAATAGTGGATGGCTGCTTTGAGGTCGCTCATCCGTCGGTCTCCATCTGTGTCGATCTGTGGCTTCCAGGCAATACTGCTGGCGCCCGGCGGCGCCACCTCTATCCCTCCCCCAGGAGCGGGCAACCGGGGGTTCGTGGCGAGCGCTCTGCCCCCCACGAACCCCAACCCCCGGGGGTGGGACCATCAGGCCCCCGCCAGAGGTAACTGATGTCAGTGCGGTAGGCCCAGCAGATGCTGCCTCTGGTGAATCGCCTCCCGCGCCTCCAGGAATGGGCGCTCCAGGTACGCCTGGTGGTCCTCCTCCCCGTGGTGGCGCGTCACCATCTCCGGCCGATGGTGCCAGGCGGACTGCCGGATGTAGGTGAGGCAGCCGTCGATCATCGTCAGCATGTACTGAGCGGTCACGTGGTCAAACATCCCCCAGTCGCCGCCACAGGCGACGTACACGGGCGACGTGTGGGCGAACACCCCCCGCTGGAAGCTGCACAGCGTCTGCCGCGAGTTCCAGTACTCTGGCCCACCGGCGCGCGCCGCTAGCCACGTGCTCCCCTCGACCTTGAGGCGCGCCCGCAGGTGCAGCGAGCGGACGCCGTTCGAGTCGCTCACCTCGGCGACAACGCGCCCGGCCTGGACGACCTGGAGCGTGTTGACCGGCGCCGCCGAGTCGGCACGGGCCTCCACTTCGACCGTGCCGCCGTTGCCCGGTAGTCGCACCGTGTCTCCGACCGTCTGCCCATCCACCGTGAAGCGCAGGATCGGTCCGGCACTCAGAAAGGTCCGCCCCCGCCGCAGGTTCCGCAGCCAGCTCTCGTAGCTGAACTCCTCGTCCGGCGGGATGAAGACGTACGTGCGGTAGATGCCGACCGGCGTCTCGCTCGCCATCTTGTCGGTGCCGCCCACGAGCGGCAGGCGATAGCCGCAGTTGAGGTAGCGGTAGTACTCGTTGTGGTAGTACTCCCCCAGCCAGAGCATCTCGATCCCGTCGACCCGACCGGTGGCGATCATCGCCGCCAGCTCGCCGTTGGGGAACGCCGCGTGGGGGACGATTACGGTGCCGCCCTGCCGGCGGCAGGCGTCGCTCCAGTGGGAGAGCGTGGTCTCCATCGTGCCGCCCAGCTCTGCCTCGGTGGGGCCGTCGCTGCACCAGGGCATCACCGGCTCCTTCAGGCCAAGCAGCGTCAGATGCCCCAGCATGTGCTGGCGATTCTCCTGCGTCGCGTAGACGATCGTCCGGCCGTCCGGCGCCACCGAGACGTTGCCGGTGAACTCCTCGGCGTTGGTGAAGAGGCTCCCCCACTGGGACAGCAGGAGGTTCACGACGTTGAGGTCCTCGGCACGCGCCTCGTAGTGACACCCCTGGGTCGAGAGGAAATGGACGTGGGTGTCGCCGCTGAACCACCGCTCGGCGTTCAGGTTCGCCCACCGGCGGATGCGCAGCGTCAGCTCGCGCTGGCCCGGACGGATCTCGACCTTCGTGCGCAGTGGCTCGTACTCGAAGCCGCGAACCACCTCCACCAGCACCTCGCCTCGAGGCAGCCAGCCCTGGCAGGTGCCGTCGATGTAGGCGTAGCTGGTCTGCCCGAGGCGGACGTCGCCGCCGACGTCCATGTGCCAGCTCGGATGGTTCGTGTTGACGTGGCGATGGTGGCCGTGGGGCTGATAGGGCACGCCGGCGGGCGACCGGAAGTGGAT
>JACPQP010000232.1 GCA_016190465.1 Chloroflexota bacterium | reverse complement strand
TTGTACGGTGGGCTGGTCACGACCAGGTCGATGGACGAGTCGGCGAGGAAGCTCGGCTTCGTGCTGTCGGCGTGGTAGATGGTCACCACGCCGTCGTGGTAGTACGGCACTACCGCTTCAGCGATGCCCGGGGCGAGGTGAGGTGAATCGAGCATGTTTCTTCACCGTCCGAACGCCTGTTCTGGATCTGATTATATCCACCTGGCGTCCGCAATGCAACTTACATGTTGCCGTCCCCCGAGTGTGATACAATCCACATTATGGTAAGCGACCCGCATGTCGTCCTGCGTGTCGTCCGGACGTTCGATATGGCCGGGTGCCGTGGCGGTTGAGGCGGCCACAGCCGAGATAGGGGAACGAGCCAGATGAAGCCGATCAGAGCCATCGGGGCGCCGCTTCTGGTCGGGGCAGCCGTGCTTGCCGCGGTTGCCGCCGACCTGCTTCTGATGATCACCCGTGATCTCGTCGCGCGGAAGAAGGCCGAGCCGATGTTTCGGATACTCCTGGACACCGCGCCCGACGCGATCGTGATCGTCAACAGCAGCGGCCGGATCCTGCTCGTCAACGCGCAGGCGGAGAACCTGTTCGGCTACCACCGGCACGAGCTGCTCGGCCAGCCGGTGGAGATCCTGATACCCGAGCACCTCCGGAGCCTGCACGCGGGACAGCGGACTCGCTACCACGCCGCCCCTCGCACCCGACCGATGGGCATCGGCTTGCAGCTCTCCGCCCGGCGGAAAGATGGCAGCGAGTTCCCCGCCGAGATCAGCCTGAGCCCACTTCAGACCGAGGATGGCACGCTGGTAACCAGCGTGATCCGCGACGTCACCGAGCGGAAGCGGGCCGAGGAGGAACGTGCTCAGCTCATCCGGGAGCAGGCGGCCCGAACCGAGGCCGAGGCAGCCGCCGAGACGATCCGACGCCTCCAGGCGATCAGCGACGCGGCGCTGGCCCACCTCTCGCTCGACGACCTGCTCCGCGAGCTGCCGGGGCGGATCCGGGAGACACTGGCCGGCGACGCCGCGTCGATTCTCCTGGTGGACGGCGACACGCTTGTGGCGTGGGCAACCCGTGGGATGGGGGAAGGGGTCGAGCCCGCCATCCGGGTGCTGATCGACGGGGAACCTGCCGCCCGCATCATCGCCGAGCGCCGGTCACTCATCGTCGAACCCGTCGAGCGCACCGACCTGTTCGGCTCGCCCGGGTTCGGCTCGCCTGGGAACGAGAGCGGGATCGAATCACTGCTCGGCACGCCGTTGCTGCTCGAGGATCAGTTGATCGGACTGCTCGCCGTGGGCACGCATCGACCCCACCGCTTCACGGAAGATGACGCGCGGCTGCTCCAGCTCGTCGCCGACCGGGTCGCGTTGGCCATCGACCACGCCCGCCTGTACGAGGCCGAGCAACGGGCCCGCGCCGAGGCCGAGGCCGCCGTCCACGTGCGCGACGAGTTCCTCTCCATCGCCGCCCACGAGCTTCGCACGCCGGTGACGAGCCTCCGCGGGTTCGCTCAGTTGATGGTCCGCCTGATCGACAAAGAGGGTGCCGTCGACCCGGTGCGTCTCCGTCGCGCATTCCAGGTGATCGACCAGCAATCGGTCAAGCTGTCCCGTCTCGTGTCCCAACTGCTCGACGTCTCTCGCCTCGAGGCCGGGAAACTGATCCTCGACCGAGCGGCGACCGACGTCTCCAGCCTGGTCGAGAGTGTCGCGGCAGGGGCGCGGGTCACCACGAGTCAACACGTCATCGTCGTGTCCGCCCCTTCCAACGTCCGGGCGCTCGTCGATCCGCTGCGCCTCGAGCAGGTCGTGGCCAACCTGGTCGACAACGCCATCAAGTACAGCCCAACGGGTGGGCAGATCGACGTCGAGGTGTCCCAGCCGACCCACGACACGGTGTGTCTGTCGGTGACAGATCGTGGGATTGGGATCCCCCCCGAGAGTCGGGAGCGGATCTTCGACCGCTTCTACCAGGCCCATGCGGGAAGCGGGACCGAAGGCATGGGTCTGGGGTTATACATCAGCCACCAGATCGTCCAGCTCCACGGCGGCCAGATCGCGGCGCAGTTCCCGTCCGATGGCGGGACCCGCTTCGTCGTGACCCTGCCGACCAACCTTGGCGACGATACTGCGCCTATCGCAGGAGGACACCCGCCACACTGACCCAGGATATCGAGTTGCTGTCGGCCGGGCACAGCGCATAGTCGACCACCTCACCGGTGGCTCCCGGACCGTCCCTTTCGTTCTGACGTTCCCGGGTCAGGCCTCCGAGGTAGCGGAGAGCCAGGTAGATCGGCGGCAGCCCACACACCTTTCGCTGGTCGCCCTCGTCGCGAAGGACCGCGAAGAACGCCTCGGCGTCGCCGTGGCAGACCGTCTCCAAGAGCGTCGCGTCGATCTCCCGCAGATGGGCACACTCGTCCGGGCCGTACCGCATCGCGTCGCCGAAGGCGGGGCCGACGTGCGCGAGGTCGGCGGCCGCTACCACGAACACGCGACGTCCGGCGGTCGCGGCTCGCAGCGCCTCGATCAGTTGCCCAAACGGTGGGTGCTGGCGGCCGGCGATGAACTGATGGAACGAGCCACAGAGGATGGGGACGATCTTGCCCGGCCGCTCGCGCCAGATCGAGTGAAGCCAGACGGCTGCCAGCTCGATTGAATGCTCCGTCCGGTGGTGGAGTTCCTCGGCAAAGGCGAAGTCGGGACCGACAGCCTCGGCGACGCTCGCCACGGCGTCCAGGTCAGTCGGCAATACCCCGAAGGGTGTCGCGTAGTGCTGTCGGGTCAGCGTCACCTGGCCGGGGCTGCCCAGGTGGTCGGTGCCAAAGACGATGACCAGATCCGCCGCCCGAACAGCGTTCGCCGCCCGCTGCCAGACCCGGTAGTAGATCGGCCCGCCACGGTGGTAGTCGATGTGGGGGCTGATGACGCCGCGCACCGTCCCGGCGGGGTCGGCCCCACGAACAGTCCATCTGGACTGTTCGTGCCCTGGCGCCGTTCCTGAGCGCGGTCCCGCGTCGCCAGACGACGCCCCGTCTCCCCGTCGCCCCGTGTCCCTGTCGCCCCGTCTCCCCGTCGCCCAATGGTCGCTGCGGGAGAGGGGGATGTCGCCATAGGCGGCCAGCACTGCGGTCAGCTCGGTGGGCTCGGCGGGATAGGCGCTGCCAGCCAGCGCGGGCGCCCGGAATGGCGC
>JACPQP010000239.1 GCA_016190465.1 Chloroflexota bacterium | reverse complement strand
GGTCCAGGAAGGGCGGAGCCCGTCCTGGCGGGGTTTGGGGTGTCCCCAAAATCATCAAAAACTTTCTGATACCTACTAGGAATGGCGGCCAGGGGGTGAGGCCCGGCCAGAGGAGAGGCCGGGGCGACGATCGAGACTCTACCGCCCCGGCGCACGCCAGCGGTCGCGGAAGGCGCCGGAGGCCACCATCTGACGGTACTGCTGCTCGTGCTCCTGCGCCCGCAGGCGCCCCGGCCGGTTCCGCTTGTCCGGCTCGCTCGGATACCACTCCGGGTAATGACTGTAGATCATCACTCGCCGCGGCTGGCCCGTCAGGTTGGGACCGGAGTAGTGCAGTGTCATCGAGTGGAAGATCAACACCGATCCGGGCGGCGCGACGATAGGCACGGCATCATCGAGCGAGGCGGCGCCCAGCGCGCGCAGCGCCTCTGGGATCTTCTCGACGTCGCCGAGTGGCGTGTAGTTCAGCTCCAGCGGAAAGTCGATCCGGTGCGAGCCCGGGAAGTAGCGCAGGGTGCCGTTCTCGGTCGTCAGTTCATCGATGGTGATGGCCGACGAGAGCGTCTCCTGGGGGTAATCCTGCGCCCGATAGGCGCCCCAGTCGTGGTGCAGGGCGACGGCGTCATCGTCAGGTCGCGTGGCGAGCGGCACCGGATCGGGGAGAGGCTGCTTGTAGAGGAGCTTCTCCTCCATCAGGATCGGCTCGCACCTCAGGAGGTCGCGCATCGGCTGGAGCAGCCGGGCATCCTCGGAGACCGCGCGCAGGTAGTCCGACGCGTCGTTGACGGGCTGCACCTTGAGCACGCTTTGCTTCCCATCGCCTCGGGCGCGCAGCCCCAGTCGCGGGTTGGTCGTCCCCACCGCCAGCGAGGCATTGATCAGCAGCTCCAGGAGGTCGTCGGCCGCCTCCCGCATCCGCGCCACCTCCGCCGACGAGAAGACGCCCGGCAAGACAATGTAGCCGTCGCGCCGGTACGCGGCAACCTGCTCCGGTGTAAGGGAATACGCCACCACGGTTTCCATAGAACCCCCTCGTTCGATCGATCGCTTCACTGCGCCGCCGACCCGGACGACCGGACTCCCACGGGGAGCGCTCGCCCGGTTCATTTCCCAAAGATCATACCGCATCGGGTCGAATCCCGACAGGTTTTTCCGCCGTCTCTGGTCTTGTGGCGATGAGAAAGCAATCCCCCTTTTCAGCCGAAGAGGCGTCCCACCCAGTGCCGTTTCGGCGTCGCGCTATTGCTCGCGATCTGGGCGACGGATTGGGTCGCCGGCCGGTACTCGTGGATCGCTTCGATCTGCACTTTTCGTGTGGTGAGGAGCGCGAGCACCTCCGATCGCTGTCCATACGGGAAGCGAAGCGCAGTTCCGCAATTGGGGCTCAGTTCGCGTGGTCCAGGGACGAGAAGCGCCTCATATCCTGCCTGGCGCAGCACCCTGTCGGCCCGGATGGCATGGTAGGAAGCAAAGAAGCTGATGAGGCCATTGAGTTCCTCACGCGCCAAGTACGCCTCCCTTGCAGCGGAAAACCCCTCTGTGGCAACCGCCTGCGCCCGAAGCCTGCCGCATCACGCTTGCTTCACTCCGACTGCTCGAGAACCCCTCGCCTATGATCCGCTGGCTGAGGCGATCTTCTCCAGTGCGCGGAGCGCCAGATCAACCTCGGCCTCGGTGTTGAACAGCCCAAAGCTGAACCGCACTGTGCCAACCGGATACGTGCCCGTCGTTCGATGTGCCGCAGGAGCGCAGTGCAACCCGACCCGACTCATGATCCCGAACTCATGGTCCAGGAGGAAACCGATGTCAGAGGGTGAAAGGCCATCGATGGTGAAGGAGATGATTCCCACCTGGCGGGCAGGATCAGCCGGCCCCTGCACGTGGGCACCCCCGATGGATCGAAGACCGTCGAGAAAACGCCCGATCAGTCGTACCTCGTGGTGACGCACTCGGCAGACGCCGGCCGCGAGAACGTGGCGCACACCAGCGGCCAGGCCGGCAAGCCCCAGCACATTGAGTGTTCCGCTCTCGAAGCGGTCGGGGAGGAAGTCCGGCTGTCGCTCCAGCTCCGAGTAACTTCCGGTCCCCCCACGGAGCAGGGGTTCCAGTTCCACTCCTTCACGGACGTAGAGACCACCGGTTCCCGTGGGCCCGAAGAGACCCTTGTGGCCGGTGAACGCGACCAGGTCAAGTCCGAGCCCCTGGGCGTCGATAGGGACAGTCCCGGCCGTCTGCGCGATGTCGACGAGGTAAGGAACGTTGGCCTGGCGTGCCAGGGCTGCCAGTTCGCCGATCGGCAAGAGCGTTCCGAGGACGTTCGAGGCATGGGCGGTGACCAGGAGGCGGGTGCTTGACCGGAGCGACCGACGCACGTCCTCCGGATCGAGGCTGCCGTCGGGCGCGTTGCGGACCACGGTGAGCTCGAGCCCTTGATCCTCCAGCATGCGAAGCGGTCGCATGACCGAGTTGTGCTCGACCCCGCTGGTGATGACGTGATCGTGAGGTCTGAGGAGCCCATAGATCGCCAGGTTGAGCGCCTCGGTCGCGTTCTTCGTGAAGACGATCCGGCTGGGATCGGCGACACCCAGCAACTCGGCGACTGCTTCGCGGGCATCCAGCACGACCCGTCCCGCCGCGATGGCGAGCCGGTGGCCGGCTCGCCCAGGGTTCCCTACCCCGTGCTCCAGACAGGCCAGGACGGCCTCCTTGACCGCCGCCGGCTTTGGCCAACTGGTGGCCGCGTTGTCGAAGTAGATCATTGGAGGATCACCTCCAGCAGCTCGATGGTGAGCATCGAGTACACCAGGACACCAGCGTAAAAGCCGATCAGGTAGTAGAGCGCGTCGCGACTGCCCTGGGCGGCCGCGACGTGCTGCCGGGTCGGACAGCCGCCCACCAGCACCGAGACGAGCCCCAACCCGAGGCCGGCGCCGCCGGTCAACAGCAGCACGGGTGCCAGGCCCGGGCTGAAAGCAGGAACGTCCCACGTCAGCCAGCCAAGATAGCCGGCGACGGAATACAGGAGGTAGGTGGTGCCGAAGAGGGAGAGAGCGCCTTGCCAGACTCGCCAGTCCCGGGTGAGGATGAAGTCCCGGATGGGTGCGACCATGCAGAACCGCGAGCGCTGCGCCAGGTAGCCGATGAAGAAACCGGCGAGCAGGGTAAGGATGGCAGCCATCATCTCCTCCCTCTTCGCCGTGTCAGGCTCGCCGTTTCAGGACGAGGGTGCCGAGCCCCGCCCCCAGGACGATCCCCGCTACCGCGGTCAAGGCCGTCCAGTCCCCGTAGCCCAGCCGAACGACCTGGCGAGTCGGGCAACCGAGTGCCACCAGTCCGAAGTTCACCACCAGGACACCGGCCACAAGGCTGAGCCAGGGATGCGCCGCCGGACGGAGACGCCGCTCGCTCGCCAGGATACAGGCCACGTAAGCTCCGAGCAGCACACCAACCACCGTGAGAATGGGGAACTGCACGCCGGGCAGCGCCACTTCCCAGTGGGTGGCGAAGAGCTGGTTCGCGACCCAATCGACCAGGTCGCGGCTGTGGCAGGTCATGCAGAAGCCGTATGCCCGTGGCGGGTTAATTCCGCCCCAGGCGTCGAGGGCCGTCGCGAGAGCTCCGGTCGCGGCGCCAGATACGGCAAGAGATACGCTCAACCTAAAGGCCATCACGAGATTCCTGTATCCATCTCGGGCCTGCGAACATGGCGGCCAGCCATCTCCCTCTCCGCAAGCGGAGAGGGAGATGGGGGTGAGGTTCGACTGTCAAGGCCTCAGGATGATGGGGCCAGTCGCGGGGAACCAGGCCTGAACCCTGGAACGACGAGTCTGATCGGGCGGCGGCAAGAGCACTTTCCAGACGCCGTCGAGCTTGACGACCGCCATCCGGCGCCCCCAGCCGCGGATGCCACAGGTGAGCTTTACGGTGCCCCAGGTGTTGACCCAGGCCACCTGGGAGACTCCGGCCGCTCCGGCCACACCGCGCAACGCCAGCAGCTCCGGCGAGGCGAGGTCGGGTGGAGCGCTGCCGTCCGGCTCGGCAAACGCCTCGAAGATGCTCATCAGGCTGCCACGGATGCCCAACTCCTGCTCGGAATCGGCGACGAACCGCTCCCGCGCCTTGAGTCCGACGGGATCTCGCTCACCGTCCTCGGTCCACTGCCACTGGATCTCCACCGCTAGCTCGGCTGCCTGATCGAAGCTGCCCTCGTCCATCAATTGATAGAAGTCGAGAACCGTCTGGGCGGGAGCGCCGTCACCTTCCGCGGTGGTCGTCCCGACGGAGGAAGGCGTATCGCCGACCAGGCCAGGCTTTCCGCCCGCGGAAGCCAGCGCCGACAGCCGCAGGCCGGTGCCCACCGCGATCAGGGCCGCCAGCAACAGCAGGAAGGAGACTCGCCGGAAAACCGCACTCACCTCACGCTCACCCTTGACTCACCCTTGAGAAGACGGGCGGCCACAGGGGGCCGCCCCTACATCAGGGGTCACGGGCGGCCACAGGGGGCCGCCCCTACATCAGGCGGTTGGAACACGCTACTCGCGGCCAAGGATGGTGCTGAGTTCCTTGTCAGCATCCTTCAGCATCGTCTGCACATCCTTCTTGCCGACCAGCACCGAATCGAAGTGGCTGCTGATGACCCGGGAGATCTCGTCGGTCTTGGGGTGCGTGTGGAGTCGCGCCAACCACTTCGAATCGGTCGTCATCTGGTCGACGAAGGCCTGAAGGTTGTGCTCCTTGTCCGTCGCGGTCCACCCCTCCACTTCCTTCTTGAAGGGCGGCATCTCGTTGCGGAACTTCCATACCCGGTAGGTTGCGTACTTCAGGAGCTCGAAGGTTTCTTGAGGGGCCTTGGTCGTCCTGGGCATGAGGTAGACGTTGGTCCAGACCTCACTACCCTCGGCGTACTCCTTCGGGACTCGCACGATGTTCCACTTGAATTTGACCTGGTCGATGAGCGGCTGGAGCGCCCATGGGAAGATCCGGATCATCGCCAGACGGCCACTCCAGAAGCCGTTCCAGTTCTCCTCGGCGCCGGAGAGCGGGGCTACCTTGTGCCTGGTATACATGTCGCCGTACCACTGGAACGCCTCGACGGTCCGCTTTTCAGTCAGGAGGCTCTTCGTGCCATCCTCGGTGAACCACCAGGCCTCGAAGGCGCTCATCTGGGTGTATTCCGGGATGCCGCAGCAGCGCTCCCAGCCCCAGGTCTTGTTAGCTCCCTTGGCATCGTTTGTCAGGGCTTTGGCGGTCGCGACGAGGTCTTTCGAGTAGGTCCAGCCCTCCTTGGGCACGGTGACGCCGGCCTTCTTGAACATGTCCTCGTTGTAGAACATCCCGGCGGGCAGGATCGAGTAGGGGGAGGCGACCAGCTTGCCCTTGACGGTGCCCATGGCCAGCGCGGGCTCCCAGAAGAGCGACTTGCTCATCTCCTTGTCGGCGGCCATCAGGTCGTCGAGCGGCAGGAGCACGCCCTTGGCGGCGAACGGCGCGTAGCTGCCACTGTTGAGCAGGAAGACGTCGGGTGCTCGGCCAGCGGCAAACCGAGCTTGCAACTGGGCGAGGGAGTCCTGGCCGGTGATGTTCTCCAGCTTGACCTTGATGTTTGGATGCGATGCCTCGAACTCCTTGACCATCTTCTCGTAGTAGGGGGTCTGCGTCGGGCCCAGCCACTGGATGTAGTAGTTGACCTCGACGGCTGGGCCGGGCTTGGGCTTTTCGGCGGCTGCGGTGGTCGCGGTTGGAGCGGCGGTCGGTTTCGGGGCCGCAGTGGGCTGCGGGGCCGCGGTCGGCTTGGCCGGAGCCGGAGTCGGCGTCGGCGGGACCGGCGTCGGCGGCGGCGCAGCCGGCTTCGGAGCCTCGGCCGCGGGCTTCGGCGGCGGGACTGGCGTCGGCGTCGGAGCCGGCGCGCAAGCCGCCAGAAGCGCCCCGCCGACGCCCACCATCCCGAATCGGAGCAAGGTGCGTCGCGAAGTCAGGTTTCCCACGTTGTCCTTCTCCTTCCTGATTCCTGTGCCTGATTCCCGTGTTCCTGATTCACCCCCTCTCCCCCTTCCCCACCAGGGGG
>JACPQP010000237.1 GCA_016190465.1 Chloroflexota bacterium | reverse complement strand
GGGCGTATCGGCGACGGAGCGTCTGGGTACGCCCCGTCGCCCCGTCCCCCCGTCGCCCGTCCCCTCCTCCCAGTATTGGGAGAGGGGGACGGGGGTGAGAGCGGTACCCGGGCAGGGGGTGAGGGCCGCCACACCGGAAACTGTCCGCCCCTGAACACGGTGGGGGAAGGGGACGGGGGAAGGAGGGAAACAGTCCGGCCACTTCGCCCGGTCGTGGGCGCGGGGTTGTGGTACGTCGTGGCGGTTCTCCTGGGCGTCGGGCTGGCGGCGGTCCAGCTCATCCCGTTTGTGGAGCTGGCGCAGCGGAACTTCCGCGTGGGCTCGGCGACCTACGCCGAGGTGGCCGGCTATGCGCTGCCGGCGCGTCACGTCCTGGCGCTGGTGATGCCAGACGTCTTCGGCAATCCCACCCACCATCGCTACTTCGATCTGTTCGACCTGGTCGTCCGACCAGTTGGCGAGAGCATGCTCGGCCGGCCGACCGACCCACCGCAGACGGTCTTCTGGGGCATCAAGAACTATGTCGAGGGGGCCGGCTACGTCGGCGTCGTGGCGCTGGTGTTCGCGGCGCTGGCGCTCGCGCGGCCCACACGGTCGACGGGCATCTTCGCCGGGCTGGCCATCTGGTCGTGTCTGCTCGCGTTCGGCGCTCCGCTCTACCGAGTGTTCTTTTTCCTGCCGTTTTTCGACCAACTCCACACGCCGTTCCGCTGGCTGTTCCCCGCCAGCTTCGCGCTGGCCGCGCTGGCTGGCCTTGGCGCGGACCGGCTCAGTCGGGTACGCCCTCGCCCCCGACCGCCGTTCCTGATCGCGGCCCCCGCTGCGGGAGAGGGGGACCACCCTCACCCCGCAAACGGTCCTGATGGACCGCTTGTGCCTCTCCCAGAGGGAGAGGGTCGGGGTGAGGGCGGCCCCCCTCTCCCCGTGGGAGAGGGTCGGGGTGAGGGCGTACCCCTCGCGTTCGAGTCACGCCTCCATGCGGGCATCGCCTGGGCGTGCCTGGGCGCGGGCGGCGTGCTGGTCATCGCGCTCGGGATCACCCACTTCTGGCCCCGGCCGGTCCTGGCCGTCGCCGCGGCGCTCCTCCAGCGCGAGGAGCGGCTCCGTGCTGTCTTCTCCGGCCCGGCGATGCTCGCGTCCTACGAAGCGGGAAGTGTTTTCTTGCTGGCCCTGGGCCTGCTCGGGGTTGGCGCGATCATCGCCCTGGCGAGGTCCGGGATGCGCCCCCTGGTCTGGCAGACGCTGGGCGCGGCGTTGGTGTTTGTCGAGCTGTACGCCATCGGGGCCGGCTTCCTGACCCGCGTCGACTCGGCGATCGTTCACTATGTGCCGCCCGCGGTGCGCTTTCTCCAGCAACGCCAGGCGGTGGAGGGGCCGTTTCGGGTCGCGGGCTTCGGCGGCCCGGACGCGCTGCGTCCCAACACGGCGATGCTGGCCGGGCTTGAAGACGTGCGCGGCTACGACAGCATGTTCCCACGGCAGTTCGTCGAGTACTGGTCGCTGATCGAGCCGCCAGACGCGCTCCTCTACAACCAGATCGCCAACCTCCGGCGCGCCGCATCGCTGGCGAGCCCGCTGCTCGATCTGTTGAACGTGCGCTACATCGTGACCGCGGAGCGGCTGGATGAGCCGGGGCTGCGGCCGGTGTACGACGGCGAGCTGCGCATCTACGAGCGGCCGTCGGCCTTGCCACGCGCCTTTTTTGTCGGCGGTGCGCAGCCTGTTCCCGATGTGACCGCGTCCCGGCGGGCGATCACCGCGCCGGGGTTCGACCCGCGTCGCACCGTCGTCGTCGAAGGACCGGCGACCGGCCCGCAAACCGGCGGGTTTGCCGAAGTCGAGATCGCGCAGCGGTGGGCCGATCGGATGCAGCTCCACGTCCACGCGCCGTCGGCTGGCCACGTGGTCGTGCTGGAGAGCTACTTCCCCGGCCTGACCGCTCGGGTGAATGGGGCGGACGCACCGGTCTACCGGGCCGATGCCAACTTTCGCGCGGTCCCGGTGCCGGCCGGCGACAGCGTAGTGGAGGTACGCTACAACCCGGACTCCTTCAAGCTGGGGCTGTTCGCCAGCTTTCTGGCGGCAATCGTGGTTGCCCTCGTCGGCGCTTATCCCCTCTGGCGTCGCCTGTTCACCAGTGGCGGCGAGAGCGCGCTCGCCAGGGTTGGCCGCAACAGTTTCTTCCCGATGAGCACATCGCTCCTCAACAAGCTGATCGACTTCAGCTTTGCGATGCTCGTGCTGCGCATGCTGGGTCCAGAGAACAACGGCAAGTACGTCTTCGCGGGCATCTTCATCGGCTACTTCGAGATCTTCACGAACTTCGGCCTCAACACGTTGCTGATCCGGGAGGTGGCCCGGGACCGGGCGGCCGGCTCGCGCTTCCTGGGGACCTCGCTGGCGCTGCGCCTGGGGCTCTGGCTCGCCGGACTGCCGGTGGCGTTCGCGATCCTTCAGGTCTGGCGCGCGTTGTTCGGCCTGGACGACGAGACGGCGCTGGCGATCGCCTTGCTCGGCGTCGCCCTCGTGCCGGGAAATGTCGCCGCGGCGTTCAGCTCGCTGTACTACGCCCGCGAGCGCCTCGAGGTGCCTGCCGCGGTCACCGTCCTTACCACGCTGCTGCGGGTGAGCCTGGGCGCGATAGCCCTCCTCGCGGGTTGGGGGTTCGTCGGTCTCGCAATAGTCGCGGTGCTTGGCAACGTCGTGACGATGCTTGCTCTGATCGGTGCGGCCCGTCGGTTCGTCGGACAGCCGAAGCCGGTGGTCGAGGTCGGAATGCTGCCGTCGATGCTCGGCTCGTCGTACCCGCTGATGCTGAACCATCTCCTGGCGACGCTCTTTTTCAAGATCGACGTGCTGCTCCTGAAGGCGATGCAAGGCGACGCCGCGCTCGGCTACTACGGCACCGCCTACAAGCTGATCGATGGCCTGCTGATCATCCCCTCGTCGTTCACCTTCGCCGTCTTCCCACTGTTGAGTCGCCTGGCCGCCGACCGGTCCGACGCGATGCGGCGTGCCTACGTGACGTCGCTGCGGCTTCTGCTGGTTGTCGCCCTGCCGATCGCCGTCGTGGTGACGCAATTCGCCACACCGTTCATCGACTTTCTCGGCGGCGCGCAGTACCTCCCGCAGTCGGCGCTCACTCTTCAGATCCTCATCTGGTTCCTGCCCTTCAGCTTCGTCAACGGTCTGACCCAGTACGTGCTCATCGCGGTCAATCAGCAGCGGTTCATCACGGGAAGCTTCGTCGTCGCCACGGCGTTCAACGTCGTCACGAACCTGCTGCTGATTCCGCCGTACGGCATCTACGGCGCCGCGGTGACGACGGTGCTCTCGGAGGTCGTCCTGCTGACGCCGTTCATGTGGGCGATCTGGCGCTACGTCGGCGCGCCTGATCTCTGGTCGCTGGTCGTCCGTCCGATCGGCGCGGCCGGCGTGATGGCCGGTGCCCTCCTGGCGCTCTCGCCAACGTCGATGGTCGTCGGCGCGGTCGTCGGGGTCGCGGTCTACACCATCGCCGTCGTCGCGCTGCGCGTGTTGCCCGACGACGAGCTGACGCTGGCCCGGCAGGCAATCGGGCGAAGGTTTCGGCGCCGGACCTCTCCCCCCTGCCCCCCTCCCCGACGCGGGGAGGGAGGTGGTGGCCCTCCCCCTCTCCCCGGGTGGGAGAGGGAGTAGGGGGTGAGGGGCTCGGGCATCGGAGGATGACGATGCGCTATCGCAATCTGGGGCGCACTGGCGTGCGCGTGTCCACAATCTGCCTCGGGACTGTCTACTTCGGCACTCAGGTGGCGGCCGACGAGTCCGTCCGGATCATCCAGCGGGCGCTCGACCTGGGCGTGAACTTCATCGACACCGCCGAGATCTATATGCGGCCGAGCTATGGGGCTGCGGAGGAGGTGGTCGGCCGGGCGCTCGAGGGGCGAAGACACGAGGTGGTGCTGGCGACGAAGAAGCGGTATGACCCGCGCCCGCATCGGACCGGTGGACTGGGCGACCACGGTCTGTCCCGGCGTCAGATCATCACGGCGGTCGAGGGAAGTCTGCGCCGGCTGCGAACCGACTACATCGACGTCTACTATCCGCACCATCCCGATCCGGAGGTCGACCTCGAGGAGACGTTGCGGGCGTTCGACGACCTTGTGCGCGCCGGCAAGGTTCGGTACATCGGCCTCTCCAACTATCCGGCCTGGCAGGTGGTTGAGGCGTTGTGGATCGCCGACCGCCGTAACCTGGAACCGGTTGCCTGCGTGCAGGCGCTCTACAACCTGCTTGATCGCGAGATCGAGCGTGACCTGGTGCCGGCTTGCCGGCGGTTTGGGCTGGGGTTGATGCCGTATAGCCCGCTGGCCGGTGGCGTGTTGACAGGGAAGTATCGATCGGGTGAGAGCCGGCCGCCGGAGAGCCGGGCCGCCCAGGTGGGCTACGCCGGCCGGGGACGGCCCGCGCACATCCCGGTGCTCAGCGAGCGCAACCTGGCGGCGGCGGGCCGGCTGGCCGCGTTCGCCAGCGAGCGCGGGGAGACTGCGTCCCGCCTGGCGGTCGCCTGGGCGCTGCACCAGCCCCTGGTTACCGCGGTCATCATGGGGGCGAGCACGGTCGCTCAGATCGAGGAGAACGTCGCGGCGGCCGACCTCGCGTTGACCCCGGACGACGTCGCGGCCATCGCCGCGCTCGCCGACACTCGGTAAGCCTCCCGCCGCACTGCTGCGCTGGTCATTCCAAGCCCCGCAGGGCGAGGAATCTCGGTCGTGACCCGGGTGCACGGTGGCCGAGATTTCTCGCTGCGGCTCGGAATGACAAGCGGAGCGGGGCTCGGAATGACCCGTGCGGCTGGAGGACTAAGCACCACGTCGGCGCAGGCAGAGACGCGTCGCGCAGTTGCCCATCATACCGCGACGTTGCCACGCTGCCTGCCCTGCTCACCCCGGCCGTAGCGAAGAGTCTCAGCGGCCTCGGTGGCGCGAGAGATTTCGCACTTCGCACGACATCTCCGGTTTTCACCATCAGTTCGGTATTGCAATTGCCAGGCTGTGTGCTATAATGGGTTCATCCGTACAACGGATTACGGAGATACGCAAAGGATGAAGTCATTGATTCCGCCGCTGGCGATGACGACGGCTGACCGGCTGGAGGACATTCTCCGCGACCACATTCTCAACCATTCGGCCGGATATGAGCCCGGCGCCCAGCTCAGTATCCAACAACTGCGCCGGGAGTTTGCCATCAGCTCGACGCCGATTCAGCAGGCGCTGCGGACGCTGGCCGCCGAGGGGCTGATCGAGATCCGCCCTTACGGTGGGGCGAAGGTGCGCGTCCTCACTCCCACCGATATCTGTCAGCTTACCGTGGCCGAGGCAGCCATCGAGGTCACGGCGGTGCGGCTCTGCCAGGGCCGCTTCTCGGCAGCCACGATCGCCGCACTCCGGCAGTGCCTGATGGCAAGCCGACAGGCCACCACGGAAGGCGACCTGCGGGCCGGCTACGAGGGCAACGTCCGGTTCCACCTCACACTCGTCGCGGAGACAGGCAACGAGCCGCTGGTGGAGATGCGTCGCCAGTTGGCGAATCGGATGCGCGTGCTGACAGCCTACCCCGGTGCGTATCACTTCAAGCCGTCGCTGGACGAGCACGAGCGCATCTGCGAGGCCGCTTCCAGTGGCCAGGCGGACAAGCTGATTGCGCTGATCGCCGACCATTACCGACAGGCAGCCGGTCGTGTGTTCCGGACCGTCAGCGAGGGGATCGCGATGCTGGACGGGATCGGCGCGGAGCGTCAGCCCGACCCGTTTGCGCTGCTGATGTGAAGTACGTAGCCAGGCGATCGATGAGTCGTCGGATCAATAGGGCATCGAAGGGGGTAGCGTGGAAGCATCAAGTATGACCCTGGGCATCCGTGGCGACCGGTTCACTGTCAATGGGGAGCCATCGTTTCTCCTGGGTATCAGCGCGATGGACGCGGTCGGGAGATTGACCGACACGGAGCTGGACTGGCTCCGTGAACGGGGCTTCAACCTGCTCAGGGTCTGGGGCTACTGGAAGCAGGTGTTGCTCGATAGCCAGGCCCCCAATCTGCCCCCGATTCTGTCAGACAACATTCTCTTCCGGCCGGATGGGACGCTGGACCCGGAGAAGACCGCGCAGCTCAAGGACTTGCTCCAGAGAGCGGGGCAGCGGGGCATGGTCGTGGACCTGACCGTCTTCAACGCGTTTGATTCGTTCAGCGACGATCCTCACCTCATCAAGCACACTGCTGCCCTGGAAGCCTTGACCGATGCCTTGAAGGGCTGTGGCAACGTGCTCTTCGACCTCTGGAACGAGCACAACAACGCCGGGCGGATTCATCCCTATCCGATCTCTCACCAACAGGCCAGGATGCTGAAGGACCGGGTGAAGGCTATCGACAGGGATCGCATCGTGACAGTCTCGAATACGCATCACGCCCACTATTCCCGCAGTAGTCTCTTGATCGATCTGTGGAACGACCCCGACGACACGGCGGTCGCTCGTCGCCACGGGTATCCCGAAGCCCGAGTAAAGATGTTTCGAGAGCGGATCAAAGCCGTCGATGGTGACCGCATCGTCCTCGAAGACTCATCCTCCCGGCAGGGGATCGACTATGTCGAGCGAGAGACCGAGGAAAAGTTCTGGTCCAACATCAGGACGGAGCTCCTGGAAGTCGAGGTCGACGTGCTCACCCCTCACCTGGCGCGAACTCTCGACTTCGACGAGCGAACCGGCGAGCGGGTGAGAGCGTTGACGGACTGCATGCGATCGATCGGGAGAGTCGTCCCGGTGTACTTGCAGGAAGAGGCTCGCCGGCGCCACAGCGGGCTCAACCCGGAAAAGAATCAGTTCATCCGGGCCGCCCGCAATGCCAAGGCAGCCGGAGCCGCGGCGTGGACCTTTCACACCGATGCCGCCTATATCCTGAGCCTGGGGCCGATCTACACGCAGTTGGATGCCGTCGAGCGATCAACCGCGGACGAGCTCGCCACTGCGCTGCAAGCAGTGTAACGGATGAAGATTCGCGACGTCGAGTGCAAGGTCATTTCGATCCCCTTGCGCCGACCGGCAGCCGTGTCCAATCGAGTGATCACCGCTCGCGAGTACACTATTGCCAGGGTGATCGCGGACGATGGCCTTTGCGGCGTGGGCTGTACCGTCTGTGGCCGGGCCGTCAAAGATGTCGTCGAGGATCTCCTGAAGCCTCAACTGGTGCGGATGCCGGCGTTCGCCATCGAAACGCTGTGGGACCGGATGTTCAGCGCTGCACTCCAGTTGGGGCGAAGGGGAGTGGCGATGCGGGCGATCAGCATCGTCGACATCGCCCTCTGGGACCTGAAAGGCAAAGCCCTGGGCTTGCCGGTGGCCAGGCTGCTGGGTTCCTCGCGAGATCGCGTTCCCGTCTACGCGAGCGGAGGATATTACTGTGATGGGAAGGGACCAGCGGAGCTGGCGGCCGAGGCCGCGGGGTACGTCGCGCAGGGCTTCAGGGCAGTGAAGATCCGAGCCGGGCGGCTGGAGCCCCGTGAAGACCTGAAGCGGATCGAGGCCGTGCGCCGGGCCGTCGGCGACGACGTCGAGATCATGGTAGACGCCAACCACGCCTGGCGGGATCCCAGCGTGGCCGTGCGGTTTGCGCAGGCGATGGCGCCCTTCGGGATCCGCTGGCTCGAGGAGCCGGTTCCACCGGACGACCTCCAAGGTGCCGCCAGGCTGGCTGCCGCCGTGGAGATTCCCATCGCCAGCGGCGAGCTGGAGTCCACGCGCTGGGCTTTCCGCGACCTCATCGTCCAGCAGGCAGCGGACATCCTCCAGCCAGATGCCTCGGTCGTCGGGGGTATCTCGGAATGGCTGAAAGTCGCGGCGCTGGCGAGCGCTTTCCACACGCCGCTGGCCCCGCACTACGTTTGGGAGGTGCACGCCCACCTGGCGGCTGTGGTGCCGAGCGTTCTGTATGTCGAGTACTTCACTCGCGAAGCGGACCTGGTTGGCTTCGACGACGTGTTGCAGGAGCCGCTGAGACCAGTCGACGGCTACCTACCGGTGCCGGCAGGGCCAGGATTGGGAATCGAGCTGGATGACGAAGCGGTCGAGAGGTTCCGGATCGCCTAGCCCCCGTCGACGCTGAAGGCCGGATTGGGAGACCCGCGAGCCGCGTGGACCCCCGTCAACCGGCCGGTGCTTCATCGCTTCGTGGCAGCGACGGGAGCCACGACGTCGAGACAGGAGGAGTAGATGTAGCGAGCGATCGGGACGTTGGAGCAGCGAAGAGCCTTTGGTCATCGTGGAGACAGGACTGGATAGGAGAGGAGATTCCGAATGGCGACAACGGTTACCCGACTGACACGTCGTGTCGCTCTGAAAGGGCTTGGGCTGAGTGCGGCCGCCGCACTCCTCGCGAGCTGCGCCCCCGCGGCACCCACGCCGACCCCGGCGCCCGCCGCTCCAGCCGCGGCGCCCAAGGCGGCCGAGAAACCGGCGACCAAGGCCGAGAAGGTGGAGCTTGGCTTCTGGACGGGAACCAGCATCCAGAACGTGCCCTACACCGAGAAAGCCATCGAGGTCTTCCACCAGAAGAACCCGAACATCACCGTCAAGTTGACGCACATTGCCGACAAGTACCGCGAGAAATGGATGGCATCGGTCGCGGCGGGCGACCCCCCGGACATGGCGTACATGATCACGGCCGCTATGTGTCGCGAATACGGGCCCAAGGGCATCCTGGAGCCCCTGGACGAGTGGATCAAGCAGGACGGCGAGGTAAAGCTCTCGGACTACTATGAGAGCGTGATCAAGCCCTTCTCGGCCAAGGGGCACGTCTATAATCTGCCGTCGAACACGACGACGCTCGCCCTGTTCGTCAACGAAGGTCTGTTTGAAGCGGCCGGAGTCAAGCTCCCGCCGCGCTCGTGGGAGGACGAGAACTGGACCTGGGACAAGCTGCTCGAGACAACGAAGGCGCTGACCAAGCGCTCCGGCTCACGGGTTGAGCAGTGGGGCTTCGGCGACGGATACGGGTGGTGGCGCCCCATCGTGTGGTCCGCGGGCGGGGCGTGGTGGGACAACGAGGACCGGGCGACCAGGTCGGTGGTGGATTCGCCCGAGGGAATCCGGGCCCTGACATTCTATGGGGACCTCATCCATAAGCACCAGGTTGCTCCCAGCAGAGCGGAGGGGCAGACCTTCGGCGGCGCTGATGCCATGTTCCAGGCCGGGAAACTGGCCATCAGTCCTGGCCACTACAAGACCCTGGCCACGATCCACACGGCCATCACCAAGTTCAA
The DNA here is from genome assembly GCA_016190465.1 of Chloroflexota bacterium. Lineage (GTDB taxonomy): Bacteria > Chloroflexota > UBA6077 > FW602-bin22 > JACPQP01 > JACPQP01. Next base: position 4,334 of record JACPQP010000237.1, on the reverse strand, counting down.
GTGGAGCGCGCGGGCGCTCCCGCGGGACAAGGTCCCCGCTACTGACTACTTCGCCAACGGCCTGGTTCTGTGGTCGGGGAGCAAGCACAAGCAGCAGAGCTGGCAGTTCATCAAGTTCATCACCTGGGGCGAGGGGGTGCTGATCAACGCGGGTGGGTCTGGAGCGCCCGCGGTCAAGCACGTCGACTACGACAAGGCCTTCACGGGAACGGACTTCGAGAGCCTGCACGTCCTGGTCGACTCGGCGAAGTACGGCCGCCCGGCCGATGCTGACGGAACCACGCCCAAGATGCACCAGGTGATCAGCGAGGAGATCGATCTGCTCATTCTGGGTAACAAGAACGGCAAGGAGACGGCCGAGTCCATCGCGCGGCAGATCAACCAGTTGTTTGCCGAGCAGAAGTAGACGCGGCTCGTCGCCGTCGAACTCCCGAGGATGCTCGGCCTGGTCACGCCGAGACGGGAGCACGCGTGCCGCCCGAACCGGTCGCCGGCGCACTACGTGCGGCGACCGATATCTATTTCGTGAAGACCCGCCCATCCGCGGGTCGGCGCCGGCCCCGGGCCGGCCACCCCGGATGCGGTGAGGTGGAATACTCGGGAGGGACGACGCGATGGGGCCGGCCCCCCGGGCCGGCCCCATCGGGCTCGACCGATGGGGGCCGGGCGTCGTATTGAGACCTGGCTGGTGAGGGATCTCTCGCCAGGGGGGAGGTCGACATGGGAAGAATGGCACCTCAACCGGCGAGGTGGGTCGTGGGAAGGGTTCATCTGCGACAGGCGCAGCGTGAGGAGATCGCGTTCTATCTGTTCATCCTTCCCTGGATCGCTGGGTTCCTGGTGTTCTGGGCTGGGCCAATGCTCGCCTCCATCGCGATCAGCTTCACGCAGTGGGACATTCTGACCCCGCCGTCCTGGACAGGCGTCTCCAACTTTCAGAAGCTAGCCACCGATCCGCTGTTCTATCACTCGCTGAAGGTGACCACCATCTGGGTGCTTGGGGCGGTGCCCCTTCACCAGCTTGTTTCCCTGGCCCTGGCTCTCCTGCTCAACCAGCGGGTGCCCGGACGATCGCTCTTTCGCACCCTTTTCTACATGCCCGCCGCGGTCTCCGGCGTCGCGGTCGCCCTGCTCTGGCTGTGGCTGCTTGACCCCTACCTGGGCCTGCTGAACTTCGTGCTCGAGTTCTTCGGCCTCCCCGGCCCGAAGTGGTTTACCAGCGAGACCTGGGCGCTGCCCGGGCTCATCGTCATGAGCCTGTGGAGCGTGGGCGTGCCGATGGTGCTCTACCTGGCTGGTCTCCAGGGCGTTCCCGAGGAACTCTACGAGTCGGCCGCCATCGACGGCGCGGGTGAGCTGAGGAAGTTCCTGTACATCACTATCCCGATGCTCTCGCCCGTCATCCTCTTCAACCTCGTCTGGGGCGTAATCGGCTCGTTCCAGGTCTTCACTCAGGTGTACGTCATGACCCAGGGCGGCCCCAACCGGGCTACCCTGTTCTACGTGCTCTATCTCTATCGCAACGCCTTCGAGTATTTCGAGATGGGTTACGCCTCTGCTCTGGCGTGGGGGCTGTTCCTTATCGTGATCGCCCTCACCATACTCCAATTCAAGCTGTCCGATCGCTGGGTACACTACCAGGGGGGATGAGATGGACGTGGCAGCAGGGAGCAACAGCGGACTCCCACTGGCGACTCCCCGCCGGCGAGCACTCGGCCTCGCCCGAGCTCTCAAGGTTGTTCGGGTCGTCACCATCTACTTCCTCCTCGTGCTGGTCGCCTTCCTGATGACGATGCCCTTCGTCTGGATGCTTTCGACCTCGCTGAAGGAAGCGGGAGACGTGTTCAGCTATCCACCGACACTTATCCCGCAGCCGATCAGGCCATCCAACTACGTGGAAGCGCTGACCAAACTGCCGTTCCACCTCTTCTACCGAAACACGGCGATCGTCGCGGCCGCCGCGGTGACCGGCCAGATCCTGTCCTCGTCCCTGGCCGGCTTCGCCTTCGCTCGGCTGCGTGCCCGTGGCCAGAACGTCCTGTTCATCCTCGTGCTCAGCACCCTGATGGTGCCCGAGCCGGTGATCATGATCCCCACGTTCCTCATTTTCCGCCACCTGGGGTGGCTCGACACGCTCCTCCCGCTCATCGTCCCGTACTACCTCGGTGGCTCGGCCTTCTATACCTTCATGTTTCGCCAATTCTTTCGCGGTATCCCGTTGGAGTTGACCGACGCCGCGAAGATCGACGGCTGTGGACTCTTCGGCCTCTACCGTCGCATCCTGATGCCCCTGAGCCTGCCCGCTATCGCCAGCGCCGCCATCTTCTCCTTCTTCGCCCGCTGGAACGATTTCCTCCACCCGCTGATCTACCTGAAGAGCAAGGAGAACTTCACCGTGGCGCTTGGGTTGCGCCTGTTCCAGGCCGGCGGACAGACGGGTCAGGGTGTCGCGCAGGGTCGTGTCGTCGAGTGGCAGTTGCTGATGGCCGCCTCGGTGGTCGCGATGTTGCCCTGCCTGCTGATCTTCTTCTTCCTTCAGCGCTACTTCGTCCGGGGCATCGTGACCACCGGCCTCAAGGGGTAGATCAAGGGCCGCTGAACGATGCGCTGAACAACGAGGACTACGCGTTGGCGCGAGAGCTGCTGGACGGGCTCGAGGCTGCGCTCAGCCGGGCCCTGGGGGATCTCTAGATCAGCAGCGACGCTAAGGCTGCGGGTTCTCCAGCCCCCCACTCTCGGCCAGCTCGAGGAACGGGAGGAGGTACTGCGGATCGAACTGGCGTCCGGCATAGCGCCGCAGTTCGGTCAGCGCCTCCCGGTGCACTCGCTGCTCGCGGTAGGAGCGGGCGTGGAGCATGGCATCGTAGCAGTCGACGACCGCCAGGAGCCGGCCCTCGGGAGAGATCTCCTCGCCGCGGAGGCCCCGTGGGTAGCCGCGGCCGTTGAGCCACTCGTGGTGGTCGCGGATGTAGGGGACAATCGGCAAGAGGGACGGGATGGCGCTCACGATGCGCACGCCCGCCTCGACGTGTCCCTGCATGACGCGTCGCTCCGACGGAGTCAGTTGATCCCCCTTGGCCAGGAGCGCACTGTCGATGACCAGGTTGCCGATGTCGTGCAGGAGGCCGCCCAGACCGGCGGAGATGACCGCGGGCTCCTCCCAACCTGCCTTTCGAGCCAGCGATTGAGCGTGGCGACCGACACGCGCCCCGTGGCCGGCGAGATGGGGATCCTTTGACTCGGCAAGCTGCGCCAGCACCCGGACCATGCCCATGATGGACTCGCGGAGCTGGATGACCTGTTGCTTCTCCTCGTGGTACACACGATTGAGCTCATCGGCGTAGACCAGCATCTGCTGTCGAAGGAGGTCGGTGGCGTCGCCGCTGTCGGGCGATAGGGCAGCAGCCCGGTCGGCGTGTGGGCGCGTCGCGGGGTCCGTCGGCTGGCCGCGCCGAGTCATCTCGCGGAGCAGCGCGACCGTCAGCTCGGGATCGTGGGCCATCTCCTTCTCGACGTCTTTCCCCTCCAGCACGAGGCACGTGCTCGGCTGCACGGCGACCACCGATCGCGTGTAGGAGCGCGCATCGAGGACGCCCAGCTCGTTGATATAGTCGCCTTCGCCGAGAAGGAGGTCGGACGGGGGATTGCTTTCCTGAGGCGCGGCGCTCAGGAGGCCGGAGACGACGACATAGAGACGGCGTCCCATCTGCCCCTCCCGGACCACCACCTCGCCGGACTTGAACGTCACCGTGGTGGCGAGCATGCCCAGCGCGCTCAACTGGACCGGACGCAGTCGCTGCAAGAGAGGGACCCGCCGCAGCAACTCCGCGGTGCTCATTTCCGTTTGACGGAAGGCCCGAAGATCTCTTCGACCTGCCGGAGCAACATCAGCGGGCTGTACGGCTTGGCGATGTAGCCGTCCGCTCCGGCTTCCGCCCCTACCTGACGGGCAATGTCGCGGGCGTTGACCGTGAGCATGATCATCTTCGTCTGCCGTGTCGCCGGATCGCGCTTGATGCGCCGGCAGGCCTCGAACCCGTCGAGCTTCGGCATGTTGACGTCCATAAAGACGAGGTCCGGCCGCACGCGCAGCGCCACCGCCACACCTTCCTCGCCGTCGCCCGCCTCAAAGAACTCGTAGCCACGTCCCAGGGTCACGCGGACGAGCTGCCGCAGTCCGGGTTCGTCGTCGACCAGGAGAATCTTCGGCCGTGTTGGCCGTTCCATGCCAGCATCTTCTCCGCTCTGTCAAGCTCTAAGTAAGTCGCGGACGGGTCACCCGCGTCCTGGGAAGGTCCAGGAAGGGCGGAGCCCGTCCTGGCGGGGTTTGGGGT
>JACPQP010000222.1 GCA_016190465.1 Chloroflexota bacterium | reverse complement strand
CCGTGTCGGATCCGGCTCAGGAACGGTGGCCAGGGGGTGAGGTCCATCCCGGAGGGTTAGGTCACCTGGTTGCTCGGCGTCACTACTCGCTGCTCTCGAGCGGCGAAGGAAACTGCTCCCCAGGATCAGGTTCGCCTTCAGGCAGTCGGGAGCGTCGTCGAGCAGATCACGGCAGACGCGGATTGCTTCGTCGTCACGACCGGCTCGCCAGAGCGCCTCCGCCAGCAGCGCCTGGATGTCGAGTCGGTGCGGCTCTTCGGTGAGGACGGCCCGCGCCTCGGCGGCGGCCTGATCGTACCAGCCATTACGGAGCCGCAGCCGAGCGAGCGCCGCGCGGGTAAGCTGTGGCTCCTCGCCGGTCAATCGGCTGAGCTCCTGGCTCAGCTCGCGGTGGCCCGGGCTAAGCGAGAGGGCCCGATCGAGCCCCCAGATGGCCCCGTCGAGGTCATCCTTCTGTTCAAAGAGGATGCTGAGGCCCCAGTAGGCGATGACGTTTTCGGGGTCGGCGCTGAGGACACGGAGGAAGCGGTCCCGAGCGGCATCACGCTGATCGAGCTCCCGCAGCGCCTCGGCGGCGAGACAGGAGGCTTCGAGATGCTTCGGATAGCGTGCCAGCACGTGCTCGCAGACGGTGAGCGCACGCCGGGCGTTGCCAGCCACCAGCGCGGCTCGCGCTTCTTCGATGAGCGTTCGCAACTCGGGCACCGGGCTGCACCCCCCATGAGACTTCACCACGAGAGATAACCACCAGGGTACGAAGGACACGAAGACCTACCCCGCTCTCCAGGTCCCCGTTGTGCTCCTCATGTCTTCGTGGTGCACTCCGTCATTCTTCGCCCCTTCGTGGTCTACTCCCTCACTCGGGTGACAAAGCCCGGAGCGATCAGCGGCTACTCGGCATCCCGGGCGGCCTGCCGCCAAGTCAGGGAGATGATACCACAGGCCCGGTGGCCGCTTCAACGCAGAACGCCGCCGTGCGGCGGCCGGAAAGGGGGGTATTGGTACTAGTCGGCCGGGGGATAGGGGTACTGGACGACGAGCGGCGAGCAAGCGCCAGGTACGTAGCAAGGAGGGATCAGCGGTCAGTCGTCCGTGACGAACCGCCCGCCTACCGGCTCATCACCTGGCACTCGTGAAGCCGTGCGTGAAAGCTCTTCCGAAGAGCTTACCGCTTGGTGTACTGCGGGGCGCGACGCGCGCCCTTGAGTCCGTACTTCTTGCGCTCCTTGACGCGCGGATCGCGCGTGAGCAGGCCGGCCTTGCGCAGCAGTGACTTGTGCTCCGGGTTTGCCTGGAGCAGCGCCCGGGCCAGCCCATGGGCGATAGCGCCGGCCTGGCCGGAGATGCCCCCGCCCAGCACCTTCACCATCACGTTGTACTTGCCCTGGGCGCCCGTAACCGCCAGTGGCGCCTGGGCCTGGGCCTGCAACGTTAGGCGGGGTAGCATCTGCTCCAGCGGCTTCCCATTCACGACCACCTGGCCCGCACCGGGCACCAACAACACCCGGGCGATCGAGCTTTTCCGTCGCCCGGTCCCATAGAATCCAGTTCGATCCATCGATCAACCTCTCTCGTCTGTGCTGGTGTGCACTCGCCCCACCGAGCATGTCATTCCAGCACCAGCTCAACCGGTTGCTGCGCCGCGTGCGGATGGGTGGGGCCGGCGTAGACCTTCAGCTTCCGAAGCAACTGGTGGCCGAGCGCATTGTGGGGCAGCATGCCTTTGACGGCGTGCTCGATGACACGCTCTGGCCGCTTCGCCAGCACGTCGCGAAGCAGTTCAGTCTTGAGGCCACCGGGATAGCCCGAGTGGCGATAATACTGTTTCTGGGTGAGCTTTTCGCCGGTCACCCGCACCTTCGCGGCGTTGACGACGATCACGTAGTCGCCAACATCCAGATGCGGGCTGAAGATCGGCTTGTGCTTCCCCCGCAACAACCCCGCGACCCGCGAGGCAAAGCGCCCAAGCGTCTGCCCCTCGGCGTCGACCACCAACCAGTTGCGCTTGATGTCGCCCAGCTTAACGGCGTAAGTCTTCATCTCGTTTGTTTCCCTCTCTCGAGCCCTTCAGCGATCAGCAGTCGGCAATCAGCGTCGGAGCCCGAAAGCGAGGGCGGCGAGCCAGGACACTCGCCGTATCTGACTCCCGCCCTCGGCCGCCTCGCTGCAATACCATGACGGCTGACAACTGAACGCCGTTCAATACCATACGGCAACCAGACAGAGCCCCGACGCTGGCGCGGTCGGCCCCGCCAGCCGACGCTCTCGGGCGGCGAGCATCTCCGCGACCCGCGCCGGCGCGATCCGTCCGGCGCCGACCCAGAGAAGCGTTCCGACCACGTTGCGCACCATGTGGGGCAGGAACGCGTTCGCGGCCATCTCAATCTGAACCTTGTCCCCCTCGCGCCAGCATGCGCAGCGGTAGACGACCCGCGTCGTCGATCGCTCGTCCTCGTCGCCGGCTGCCCCGGCGAACGAGGCGAAATCGTGGTGGCCAACCAGCATCCCGCCCGCCTCGGCCATCCTTCGATCGTCCAGGGTGCCCGGCCAGTGGGTTACGTACTGACGCCCCAGCGCCTTCCGCTCCGGCGCGTTCCAAAGGGTATACCGGTAGCTGCGCCCACGGGCGCTGTACCGGGCGTGAAAGTCCGGCCCGACCTCTTCGCCACGGCGAACCACGAGATCGGGAGGCAGGTTCGCGTTCAATGCCCGCACCAGGTCCTTCACCGGATGCGGGAAGGCGGTCCACAGATTCACGACCTGCGCCAGCGCATGCACCCCGGCATCGGTCCGCCCCGCGCCGATCACGCGGATGGATTCGCCAGTCACGGTCGCCAGCACTGCCTCAAGCGCGCCCTGGACGGTTCGCCGCTCGCGCTGCACCTGAAAGCCGGCGAAGTCAGTCCCGTCGTACTCCAGGTCAAGGCGAACGTTGCGCCCGGGCGCCGGCACCGGCGCCGAACTGCTCACCAAACCTCGCGCAGATTCCTCGCAGAGTTTCTCCCGAGTGCCGGCGAAGGGCTCGGAATGCCAGGAGCGCCGCGTTCGACCGGTTCCGCTGGCGCTCGTGTCGGCGTTCATCTGCGTTCATCTGCGGTTTCCGTTCCCCCCACTTACTCCGACGGCACCAGCTCGATCTGCGCCATCATCGCCGCGTCGCCAAGCCGCTGACCCAGGCGAACGACGCGCGTGTAGCCACCCGGCTGCTCGGCGTAGCGCGGGGCGATGTCGTCAAAGAGCTTCTGGACGACCTGACGATCGTAGAGGCGTGCGGCCGCGAGCCGGCGCGCGTGCAAATCCCCCCGCTTGGCCAGCGTGACCAGCCGCTCGGCCAGCGGCTGAATCGCTTTTGCCTTCGCCTCGGTCGTCTTGATGCGCTCGTGCCGAAACAGGTCGGTGAGCAGCCCGCGAAAGAGCGCCAGCCGCTGGCCAGTCGGCCGCGACAGATGGCGCCCGGCGACTCGGTGTCTCATCAGAACTCCTTACTCGTCCTCGTCTTCGTCCTCATCCTCGTCGTAGTCTTCTTCTTCCTCTTCCTGGTCCTCGTCGTACTCGAACTCTCCCTCGCGGCGGAACTCTTCGCCGCCCTCCGGGAAGACCGCCGGCCGGACCTCCGGCTCGGCGACGCCAATCCGCGCATGGTCGAGCAGACCACGTGCCTGCAACCGCTCGCGCAACTCGTCGAGCGACTTGCGCCCAAAGTTGCGCACACCGAGCAGGTCATCCTCCGACATCTCGAGCACCTGCCCGACTCTCGTGATCCCCGCCCGCTTGAGGCAATTGTAGGCCCGGACCGAGAGGTCAAGGTCCTCAATCGGCATGTCGTAGAACTTCGACGGGATGGTATAGCCGGTGAGCTGCTGCTTCTCGCCGCGCGCCACCGGCTGAGCGACCAGATCGATGAGCAGGTTGAGATGACGCACCAGCAGTTGCGACGTCTGGGACACCGCTTCGTCCGGCGTGATCGTGCCGTCGCTCCAGACCTCGATCAGCAGGCGATCGTAGTTGGTCACCTGGCCAACCCGAGTGGGTTCAACCGTGTAGTTGACCCGACGCACGGGGGTGAAGATCGCGTCGACCGGGATCACCCCAATCGGCAGTCCCTCCCGATGCTCGGCCGGGAGGTAGCCCTTGCCCTTCTCGACCGTGAACTCGACCGTCAGATGCCCCTCTTCGCTGTCGATCGTCGCGACCGGCTGCTCGAGGTTGATGATCTCGACGTCCGGCGGGCAGTTGATATCGGCTGCCGTCACTCGACCCGCACCTCGCGCCTCGAGGAAGCACTGGACTGGACGATCGGAGAACGAGCGCAGTCGGATCTGCTTGACGTTCAGGATGATCTCGGTGGTGTCTTCTTTCACGTGGGGAATGGCCGAGAACTCGTGATAGACGTTATCGATCTTCATCGCGGTGATTGCGGCGCCCGGTAAGGACGAGAGCAGGACTCGCCGCAAGGCATTCCCAAGCGTCACACCGAAGCCCGGGTCAAGGGGCTCGATTTGATACTTGCCGTAATTCCCCGAGCTGGTGATCTGTTCGACCTTGGGCAACATAATATCAATCATTCCGGTTCTCCTCTCCGCAGGGTGCCAGCGGTCCGCACCAGGGCACGCGCCGTCGTGGCCAACGCCGGCCCCAGACGCACAAACGGGGCGAGTGCTCAAGACCACCCGATTCCTGAGTGCCGTTCCGGGCGGCCTGAAACTCGCCCGCGCGTGTTGACGCCTGCTCTCGGGCGACTAGCGTGAGTAAAACTCGACGATGAGTTGTTCCTGAATCGTCGCGTCGATCTCCTCTCGCGCTGGGGCGGTGAGCACTCGTCCGCTCATCCGCACCGCGTCGAGACTGAGCCATCCGGGCACCGACTTCCGATTCAGGTACTCGGCCAGCGCCTTGAAGTACTCCAGCTTGCGACTGCGCTCCGAAACGGCGATGCTCTCCCCAACCTTGACCTCGACGGAAGGGATGTCGACCTTGCGTGCGTTGACGGTGAAGTGGCCGTGCGTCACCAACTGACGCGCCTGGGCCCGCGAATCGGCGAAGCCCAGCCGGAAGACGACGTTGTCGAGCCGCATCTCCAGAATACGCAGCAAGTTCTCGCCGGTCGCCCCGGTGCGGCGTTCGGCCTCGGCGAAGTGGCGACGGAACTGCCGTTCGAGCACCCCGTAAACGCGGCGGGCCTTCTGCTTCTCGCGCAACTGCGTGCCGTACTCCGATACCTTGCGACGGCGAGCGGTGGCAGCCTGCCCCGGCGGGTACGGTCGTCGATTCGGGTCGACGGCGCACTTGGGGGTAAAGCACCGCTCACCCTTCAGAAACAGCTTCATGCCTTCACGTCGGCAGAGCTTGCAGACGGGACCCGTAACGCGTGCCATATCTCCTCCTTCCTGGATAAGCGCTGGCCTGGATAAGCGCTGGCGACTCTGCCGCGCTAGACCCGGCGGCGCTTCGGCGGCCGGCAGCCGTTGTGTGGGATCGGCGTGACGTCGGTGATCGAGGTGATGAGCAATCCGGCCGTTTGCAGCGAGCGGATTGCCGCTTCTCGCCCCGAGCCGGGGCCCTTCACAAAGACGTCGACCTGCCGCATACCTTGCTCCATCGCCCGACGCGCCACGTTCTCGGCCGCCATGCCGGCAGCAAAGGGGGTGCTCTTGCGTGAGCCTTTGAAACCGGCTGAGCCGGCGCTGCTCCAGGAAATCACGGAGCCGACCGGATCCGTGATGGTAACCATCGTGTTGTTGAAGGTGGACTGAATGTAGGCTCGCCCACGCGGGATGTTCTTGCGTTCACGCCGTCGCCCGCGGACTACCTTGCGCTTCTCCGCCATAAGGTCTCCTGTCGCTCTCCCAAAACTACTTCTTCGCCGCGGCCTTCTTCCGTCCGGCGACCGTCTTACGAGGACCCTTCCGGGTGCGTGCATTGGTGCGAGTTCGTTGCCCTCGCACCGGCAGGCCGCGCCGGTGTCGCAGCCCGCGGTAGCAGCCGATCTCGATCAGCCGCTTGATGTTCAGATTGATCTCTCGTCGGAGATCACCCTCCACGCGATACTCGCGCTCGATGACCTCCCGCAGTCGCGTGACCTCATCCTCAGTCAGGTCGCGCACCCGTGTCGCCGGGGCCACCCGGGTCTGCGCGAGGATCTTCCGCGCCAATGTCGGACCAATCCCAAAGATATAACGAAGTGAGATGTCCACCCGCTTATCTCGGGGAATGTCCACACCCGCAATTCTCGCCATCCGATGCCTCCGCTTAGCCTTGTTTCTGCTTATGCTTGGGGTTAGAGCAGATGACCAGGACGTTGCCCTTGCGACGCACGATCTTGCACTTTTCACAACGCGCTTTTACTGACGCTCGCACCTTCACGCTTCTTGCCTCTCGCGGTCATTTCTGGCCCTGGGCACTTCGCGGACATTCAGGATACTTGCTCGGCGCTGCATTGCCTTGTCCCGCCCCACTGTCTCCCGGGGCCAGATCGGGGACAAAACCGGACGCAAAACACCACCTACCACCGCTGCACGGCCTGAACTTTAATTTTAGTCGACTTCTCGGCTCGTGTCAACCATGGCAGGCGGCCGGCGCTATTCTCGGCTACTTCAGCCGGTAGGTGATCCGGCCGCGCGTCAGATCGTACGGCGAGAGCTCAACCGTGACCCGATCGCCCGGTAGGATCTTGATGAAGTTGAGTCGGAGCTTCCCCGAGATGTGAGCGAGTACATGGTGGCCGCCCCCGATATCGACACGAAACATCGCGTTCGGTAGGGCCTCGACGATACGCCCCTCCAGTTCAACCGCCTCTTTCTTTGGCATAACCCTCCTTTTCGAGTGCTGAGCACTGAGCACTGAGTGCTCAGTACTCAGCACTCGTCACTCGGTGCTCAGTCTTCCGGTAGCGTGAGCACCTGTGGCCCATCACTGG
>JACPQP010000221.1 GCA_016190465.1 Chloroflexota bacterium | reverse complement strand
GTCTCGGACGATGCACTGGCTCAGGTCAAGATCGAGCACGCCGACTTCCACGGCGAGTGGAATTACACCATCCTTCCGAACAAGCGACCAAATTGAGACACTTATTTATGGACAGACCCTTAGCTGAGACTGCGGGCCACGCGGGTGGGGTGGTGGTTGCCGGCGCCAATCGGCTCGTTCATGTACACGTCCCCATTGCGGATCTTGATGTTGAAACCACACGTCGGGTTCGTGCAGACCCACGCCTTGAAGTGGATCGGCGCCCCCTGACTGCCGAAGTCCGACAACGGAACCAGATCTCCGGCTTTGCACTTCTGACACTTCGGCAACGCGTATTCCATCCCAACATCCCTCCCACACGCGCCATTGCGATGTCTTGAAATTGCCGCCAGTCCACCGTCGCCACCGACGGACGAGGAGAAGCTCACGGGGACAAAATATCTTGAATCGGAGTATACACCCAGCAACCCGGCAAGGCAACCTCACCCTTGGCCCCGCTCTCCGACACGGTCATCTCTTCGTGTCCTTCGTGTCTTTGTGGTGAGCCTCGTGCCCTGTCGCCCCGTCCCCCCTGTCGCTGTTGACGGAGAGGGGGTGCCGGGGGTGAGGTGGTCTGGCTTCGTTCACGAGTTGACGAAAACTTCGGGGTTGAGTAGACCCGCCGGCCGCCGGCCCGCCAGGGCGTCGACGACGTTCTGTGCCGCGATGAGTCCGGTCGCCAGAGTTGCTTCGGCGGTGTAGCCGCCGATGTGCGGGGTGGCGATCACGGTGTCGAGGGTGAGCAACGGGTTGCCGCGCGGTGGCTCGTCGGTGAATGTGTCGATCGCCGCTCCGGCCAGGCGCCGGTTGTACAGGGCCTCGTAGAGCGCTCCCTCGTCGACGAGCCCGCCCCGGGCGACGTTGATCAGATAGGTGTTCGGCGGCATGAGCGCGAGCTCGGCCCGACCCAGAAGCGGTGGCTCGCCAGATCCGTGTGAGCAGTGGAGCGTCACGAAGTGGGCGAGCGACAGCAGCTCGCCAAGCTCCACGTAGCGAGCGCCGAGCGCCGACGCCGTCGACTCATCGCGCGCGATGTCGTGCGCGATGACCTCCATGTCGAAGGCTCGGGCCCGCTGCGCCACGGCCTGGCCGATGCGGCCGAAGCCGACGATGCCCAGCGTCTTGCCGGCCAGCTCCAGGCCCAGCGCCCGGGACCATCCCCCACTGCGCGTCGACGTGTTCAGCGGCGCGATGTGCCGGGCCAGCGCGACCATCATCCCGATCGTCAACTCGGCCACCGCCGTCACGTTCGCTCCAGCGGCGATCGTCACCACCACGCCAGCGCGCGTCGCCGCTTCGACGTCCACGTTGTCGTAGCCGACGCCGTGCCGGGAAATGACGCGGAGGCGGGGCGCGGCGGCGATGACCTCGGCGGTCACCGGATCGACCCCGATGATCGCCGCGTCCACGCCCCGGATGAGGACAACCAGCTCGGCTTCCGAAAGCGGCCGATCCACGGTGCTCTCGACGACCTCGAGCCCGGCCTGCGCCAGGAAGTCGTGGTGAGGACCGGGGATCTTTCGGAACGACCGCGCGGTCACCAGGACTCGCGGATGGGGCTCAGACATCACCTTGCTGTTCCTGCGCTGCCGTGATGGCGGCGAACTCCGCTTGCAGATTCCAATACACCCGCATGAACAGGTCGTGCATCGCGACGTAGCGCGAGTGCCGGCCCGGGTCGGGGACGACAGGTTGCCCAAGCTGGACAAACCGGTCGACCGCGTCCAGCGATGGGAGCCACCCCACCGCGCGCATGGCGAGCACGGCCGCCCCAAGCGCCGACGCCTCCGGGCTGGTCGGGACGCGCAGCGGCTGGCCGAGCATATCCGCCTGCAACTGGAGCCAGAACGGCGACCGCGTGTATCCGCCCGTCGCCCGGGCCTCCGAAACCGGCCCGGCGACCTCGGCCAGTGCAAGGTAGATGCTGCGCATCCGGTGCGACACGCCTTCGAACACCGCGCGAGCGATGTCGTCGCGAGTGTGACTCATCGCCAGACCGAAGAGCACACCGCGTGCCTCGGCGTTCCAGTGGGGCGCGCGCTCGCCGGTGAGAAACGGGAGGAAGAGCAAACCCCGGGCGCCCGGCACGCTCGCCGCCGCCCAGCGCTCGAGCTGCTCAAAGTCGAACGGCCGGCTCGCGTGCAGCAGGTGTTCGAAGGCCCACTGGCAGACAATGCCTCCATTGTTGATCGCAGCGCCATTGACCCAGCGGCCCTCGGCCAGGTAGTAACACCAGGTGCGCTCGCGGGCGTCCAGGCGCGGTGCATCGGAGACGATCCGCACCGCGCCACTCGTGCCGATCGTGCAGGTCATCTGCCCCGCTTGCACTGCTCCCGCGCCGAGGCTGGCAAGCACGCCATCGCCCGCGCCGACGACCACGGCTGTCCCGGGGTGGACCCCCATCCGGCCGGCGATATCGGCCTGGAGGCCACCCAGCGCGGTCGTCCCCTCGACTGGCTCGCCGAGCTGGTCAGGGCCGATTCCGGCCAGCCGCAACACCTCGTCGTCCCAGGTGCCGGCCGCGTGGTTGAACAGCCCCGACGCCGAGGCCACCGAGCGATCGACCTGCCGGGCGCCGAGCCACCGGACCAGCGCGTACTCCTTGATCGAGACGAAGCGGTGGGCGCGGGTGAACAGGTCGGGGCGCTCGTCGCGCAGCCACTGGATCTTGGCCGGGAGGTACATCGGGTGGACCGGGCAGCCGGTACGCTGATAGATCGCGGGGCCGGCGAGCGCCTTCAGCTCGGCGCTCTGGCGGACGGCGCGGGAGTCGGCCCAGGTGAGCAGCCGGGTCAGCGGTTCGCCACGAGCGTCCAGCGCCAGGACGCTGTGGAAGACGCTGCTGAGGCCGATCCCGACCACCGCCGCGGGGCCCACGGCGGCTCGCGCGGTCGCCTCGCCGATGGCGTCGGCGGCCGCGGCGATGATCTCGTCGGGGTCCTGCTCGGCCCAGCGGGGGCGCTCGCCGTGGAGGGCGTAGCCCCGCGTCGCCTGCCCGAGCAGCCGGCCTTCGGCATCGTAGACGACGGCCCGCGCGCCGTTCGTGCCGATGTCCAGGCCCACGACCACATGAGGCGATGCGGCCAACGAGGCTAACCCTCCCGTCCGGCGCGCACCGCCCCGACAAACGAGCGGGCTCGTGCCGACAGCGCCGGCCAGTCGGCCCGGGCCACCAACCGGGTATCGACCAGGGCGCTGCCCAGCCCCAGCGCGGCGGCGCCGGCTCGGACGAACGCGGTCGCGTTCTCCAGCGTGATGCCGCCGGTCGGGATGAGGGGGATCTGGCCCAGCGGCGCCCGCAGGCCGCGGATGTAGTTGGGGCCGACCGGGCCGGCGGGGAAGACCTTGACGAAGTCGGCGCCGGCACGCCAGGCACGCACGACCTCGGTCGGCGTGAAGGCGCCTGGAATGACCGCGATGCCCTGCTCGCCGGCCCGGCGCACCAGCACCTCGTCCAGATGTGGGCTGACGACCAACCGTGCCCCGGCCTCTGCCGCCGCGTCGACCGCCGCGACGTCCATCACTGTGCCGGCCCCGAGGACGATCGCGTCGCCGAAGTGGTTGGCGAGGGCGCGGAGCATGCCCAGCGCTCCCGCCGTGTTCATCGTGACCTCGACGATCTCGACGCCGCCGTCGCGCAACGCCTGGACCGTCTCGACCGCGGCCGCCGCGTCAGTGTGCCGCATGATCGCGATCAGCCCGCTCGCCCGGATCCGGGCGACGACCTCATCCTTCGGAACGATCACTCGATCCATCGCCTCTTGAGGATCTCCTTGATGCCCGGCGGATCCAGACGAAGTATAGCGCGAGGATGCCCGTGATGCCAACTTCTTCGGCGGCGCGTAAGCTCCTGGCGCTCGTGCCACCGACCGCACGCGTGATTCGCGACGGACAGGAAGAGGAGGTGCCCAACGAGCAGATTCGCCTCGGCGACCTGGCCCGCTGCACAGCGGTTCGCAGAAAAGGGGGCTCTGGTCGCCTCGGCGTGCTATAATACGTTTGCTGGGATGGTGAACATCAATCAGTGTTGACGCGGCTATTGCTCGTGCGCCACGGCCAGACGGTGCACAATGTGGAGATGCGGATCGCGGGCTGGACCGACTCGCCCCTCACTTCGGAGGGAGAGCGGCAGGCCGAGCGCGTTGCCGCGTATCTTGCGCGGACCGAACAGATCCACGCCCTCTATGCCAGCCCCTTGCAGCGCGCTCGCCGGACGGCCGAGGCCATCGGTCGCGCTCTGATGATCCCTCCGGCCTTTGAGGATGACCTGCGCGAGCTCCACTTCGGCGATTGCGAGAACCTGACCGATGCCGAGCTGGTCGCCCGCTATCCCGACCTGGTGGAGCTGGCACGCCGGAGCGCCGACCTATCGTTCCGCTGGCCCAACGGCGAGTCGCGCCTGGAGTTCTACACACGGGTGAGGCGGACGATGCGCAGGATCGCTGACCAGCACGCGGGGCAAGCGGCCTGCGTCGTGGCTCACGGTGGGGTGCTGAGCAGTTACCTCGCCGATATCGTGCTGGGAGAGCCGACCCGCTGGCGCGAATTCCTCCTCGACAACTGCACCGTCACCGAAGTCCACCTGAACAGTGGCGCCGCTCAGCTCGTCCGCTGCAACGTGGATTCATTCCACCTGCCCCCTCTGACGTAGCAGCCGCGACGAGTCGGCGAGGATGCCGAGGTCGGGCAGGGATTGCGCCGCGGCGGCGAGGATGGGTGGTCGGGGATCAGGGCGCTTCCTGACGCCGATGGTATAATCTATATTGGGTGTGTGCTCTGATGTCGTGGGCGCCGACGGGGAGGTGATGGCCGTGGCGCGACGCCTGGCCCCTGCCGAGTTGGCTGCCTCAGCCCCCGTGAGCCCGCAGCCGGAGCTACCGGAGGCTCTGCCGGCCGAGGCCGGGTTGCCGCCGCCTCGTTCGGTATTGGGGAAAGCCCAGAAGGAGAAGACGAACCGAAAGTCGGCCAAGGCCGGCCGGGGGTGGAACCGTCGGTAGGGCCGGTCCGCGGAGTGTTTCCTCTCACCCTCAGAAGCACTCGGCGAAGCGGTCGACGGCGGCCGGGCCAGGGTTGAAAATGGACCGCGGCCGTGATATGATCTCTGCGAGTGGTGCCGGATGGTGTAGTGGTAACACGTCTGACTCTGGATCAGAAGACCCTAGGTTCGAATCCTAGTCCGGCAGCTTGAATGGCCTGGAAGACCCGCTGAGGAAGCGGGTTTTTCATTGCCACTTGGCGATAGCCACTCGGAGGACACGGCAGGAACTGCTCGATGCCGTACTTGACCATTGTCGGGCTCGGGCCGGGTGATCCCCAGGCGCTGACCCTCGAGGCGAGGAGCTTGCTCCAGGCGGCCGGTGAGGTCTACGTCCGGACCCGCCAGCATCCCGGCCTTGCCGCGCTGGACGAGACCGTCCGGTTGCGCAGCTTCGACTACCTCTACCAGCGCAGTCGCGCGCTGGCCGACGTGTACACCCGGATCGTCAAGCGCATTCTCCAGCTCGCCGAGCGGCCGGCGGGCGTCGTCTATGCCGTGCCGGGTCATCCCCTGGTCGGGGAGGAGTCCGTCCGACGCGTGCTGTCGGTGGCCCGCGAGCGCGGGATCCCCGTCCGGATCGTGGCCGGCCTGAGCTTCCTGGAGCCGATCTTCACCGCCCTGGAGCTCGACCCACTCGCCGACGGTCTCCAGATCGTCGACGCGACGTCGCTGGCGGCGTCGTACGGGTCCGCCTCGGGCGATCGGGCCGCCGCGTCGCCACGTGACCCGTTTGCCGGTAGTTACCGGTCCATCGATCCCACCCATCCGGTGCTGATCGCCCAGGTGTACAACCGCCGGGTCGCCGGCGTGCTCAAGCTGGTGTTGCTCGCGCTGTATCCGGCCGACCACGTCGTCAAGGTCGTTCGGTCGGCGGGCGTGCCCGACCGGGAGGCCGTGCACCAGGTTCCCCTTCATCAGATCGATCACCGGACTGACGTCGACCACCTCACCTCGATCGTCATCCCCCCACTCGCACCGCTGGACGACCTCACCTCGTTCGAGACGCTGCGCCGGGTCGTGGCCCGGCTGCGCGCCCCGGGCGGCTGTCCCTGGGATCGCGAGCAGACCCACGGGTCGCTCAAGCCATTCCTCCTCGAGGAGTCTTATGAGGTGCTGGAGGCCCTCGACCTGGAGGACGACGAGAAGCTGGCCGAAGAGATGGGAGACCTCCTGCTCCAGATCGTGCTGCACGCCCAGCTCGCGATCGAGGCCGATGAGTTTACCCTGGAGGACGTGCTGGCCGGAATCACGACGAAGCTTATCCGCCGCCATCCGCACGTCTTCGGCGACCGGGTTGTCGCCGACAGCGCCGAGGTGCTGCGCAACTGGGACGCCATCAAGCGGGCTGAACGGGGTGACAAACCCGCTTCGGCGCTGGGAACGGCACCTCCCTTGCTTCCAGCCCTGGCCCGCAGCCAGGAGCTGCAACGGCGCGCGGCGAAGCTGGGGGACAACCGATTCAACCTTGGTTTCGACCTTGATGGGGCGATGGCGAGACTGCGCGAGGCGGTATCTGGGCTTGACACGACGCGCGATGCGGAAGCGCAGCGCGCCCGACTGGGAGACGTGCTCTTCGCTGCGGTGTCTGTCGCCCAGCAGGTCGGGCTCGACGCCGAGGAGGCGCTCCGCCTGGCCAACCTGCGCTTCATCACCCGGTTCGAGGCGGCCGAGCGCCAGGTCTGACTTCCCATCAGCAATCAGCCGTCAGCCTGCTGGCGGCTGATTGCTGCTCACCTGGCGCTCAGACCTGGACGATGAGAGATCTCAACCGCAGGGCCCCTTGTCCCACCAGATCTGAACTGCCCATGCCTGTGGCGCGTCGAGGACGAAGCGGCCCTCGCGGGTGACGAGGTGATCGGCGAGGAAGCGGCGAACGGCCTGCTCCGCCTCGGGCGAGGCGGGGTTGAGCAGGTCGGCGAGCACCTGCGCGACCGCGTCCTCCAGGCTGTCGTACCCCCGCGGCTGGGGGAACGGGACGATCCCCACGTTGGCCAGGATGCCGAGCTGGATCAGCACGCCGTAGAGGTCCAGGTGGGTCGGCGCCAGGCAGCGCGGCTCGCCCCAGATCTCGGCGAACAGGTCGAGGAGTGGCGCCTCGCGCTGTCCGTGGCGCAGCACCATCACGCACCGCCGCCGGGTGACCGCATCGAGCCGCCGGACGAACGGCTCGATCTCGCTCACGCCATACACCACGTGCGAGCAGATCACCACGTCGGCCGGGTCCACGACGGCATCGGGCCAGGCGGCCGGGACCACCGCCACGTTGCTCAGCCCTTCGGCCTCGATCGCCGCGACGAGCTGCGCCCGCATCGACTCAGATGACTCGACCGCGACCACGCGGCCAGCCAGTCGGGCCAGGGGGATCGTGTGGCGCCCCGGGCCGGCCCCAACGTCGAGCACGGTCGCCGACCGATCGACCAGCGGTCCGATGAGGCGCAGCAGGGGGTCGTCGTCGATCCTCGCGGCGAACAGCCGGGCAAATCGTTTGGCCCGGTTGCCCGCCCAGTGGTCGGTTCGCCCGTGCTCGCGGTCGAGCCGGCGCCCCTGGTCGGCTCGGGCGGCCACCAGCGCCCGCCACCGCGCTACGTGGTCGATTGGCTCCATCTTACCGGCCCTCGATCTCCTCCGCATACAGTTCTGCATCGTCCTCCGGCCGGTAGCCAAGCGTCTCGATGGTGTCCGTAATGTCCCAGTGGCGCCGGGCGTTGCGGGAGATGGCGTAGAAGATCCCGAAGGGATAACTGGTCTCGATGCTGCGCCACACCACCTGGGCGCAGTCGCGCGGGCTCAGCCACATGAACAGCGCGACCTCGTTGTGCGGCCGGGGCAGGAACCAGCCGATGCGCAAGCAGATCGATGACAGCCCGTACAGGTCGTAGTAGTGGCGGGCCAGCGCCTCGCCGAACGCCTTGCTCACGCCGTACAGGCTGTCGGGGCGGATCGGGTCCCTGGCATAGACCGGCCACGCCCGGTCCCGGTCATACATCCCCATCACGTGGTTGGTCGTGGCGAAGATGATCCGCCGGACGCCAGCCCACCGTGCCGCTTCGTAGACGTTGTAAGTGCCCTCGATGTTGCGGTCCCGAACGCTCTCCCAGGGCGCCGAGGGGCTGGGCTCCCCGGCCAGGTGGACGATGGTATCGATCCCCTCGACGATCGGCAGCACCTCCTCGAGCCGCGTGATGTCGGCGCGCACGACGTCGCCAACCGGCGGCTGCTCGGGCATATTCCGGTGGTAATGGAGTCGCAGGTCGTAGCGGTCGCGGAGACTGACCGATAGGCTACTGCCGATCCGTCCCCCCGCGCCAGTGATGAGCACGCGTCGCATCGCGGGTCCCAACCTCCGTCAGTCACCAAATGGATCACGAAACCGCGGGCAAGCCGTTGGAACCGCAGATCTCACGCCCGGCCCCCCTCTCGGTCAACCGAGAGGGGGGCGAGGTCTGCGGTACCTTTCATCTCGTACCACGCCTTCAGCCAAGTCCGGTGAGGATCTCGACGCCGCGCTGGATCTTCTCCTCTGACGTAGCGAACGAGAGGCGAACGTGGGTCTTCCGCTGGGAGAAGACTGAGCCGGGAATCAGGAGGACGTTGCTCGCAATCGCCCGCTCGACGAAGGGCGTCGCGTCGGACTCGTCCACCCGCGGCATGATGTAGAACGCGCCCTGGGGACGGGTGACGTCGAAGCGCCGTCGGAGCCCCTCATACATCAGGTCGCGGCGGCGCTGATACGTACGTACGCCATCGGCTGGCCCCAGATCGAGGGCGACCAGCGCCGCGGCCTGAGCGGGCGACGGGGCGCAGACGAACGTGTACTGCTGCAACTCCTTCATCTTCTCGACGATCGGGCTGGGGCCGGTCGCGTAGCCGATCCGCCAGCCGGTGAGCGCGTGGCTCTTGGAGAAGGCGTTGATCGTCACCGTCGGCGGGTAGACCGACCCGACGCTGAAGTGGGCCGCGCCGTCGTAGACGAATGGCTCGTACACCTCGTCGGCGATCAGCAGCAGGCCGTGCCGACTCGCCACGGCGGCGACGGCCCGGAGGGCGGCCTCGGAGTAGACCGCGCCGGTCGGGTTGTTCGGTGAGTTGAGCATGATCGCCTTCGTTCGGGGCGTCACGGCCCGGGCGATGCGTTCCGGATCGAGCTGGAACGAGGGGTAGGTGTCGACAAACACGGGTCGCGCGCCGAGGAAGCCGACGAGCTGCGGGTACATGACGAAATACGGGTCCGGGATGATCACCTCGTCGCCCGGATCGAGGATGGCGGCGAGCACCAGGAAGATGCCGCCGCTGCTGCCCGACGTGATCAGCACGTCGTCGCGCCTCGCCTCCACGCCGTTGTCGCGGCGGAGCTTCGCTGCCACCTTCTCGCGCAACCGGGCGAGGCCCTGGGTTGGCGTGTAGGAGTTGAACCCGTCGTCGATCGCCTTCTTCGCGGCCTCGGCGACGGCCGGGGGGACCGGGAAATCGGGCTGGCCGATCGAGAAGTTGATGGGGTCTTTCAGGTTTGCGCCCAGGTCGAACACCCGGCGGATCCCCGAGCTCTCGACCGCCCGGGCGCGGAGCGAGAGCTTCTGGAACGGGTCACCGCGGCTCGGTTCTGTCATCCACACTCACCTGAGGCAGAGGATTCACACCGGCCGCATGCTACGCCAAGCCAGGGCGCAACGCAACCTGTTTGGCGTGGCGGCGCGTGGTGGCTCGAGGCGGCAGTGGTGAAAGCCGTACAGGACGGGAAGATCACGCCCCCACCCCTAACCTTCTTCCACAGAGATCGTTGGTGCAAGACACTACCGTGCGACTCCTTCGGCGATCACCCTGTAGCGAGAACAGTACCCCCAATAGCTGAGAGTAACAGACGCTGTCTGATCTGGATCAAGAGGTGATTGGCTGACGTACCCGTGCCTCGACATGCAGAGCGTATCAGGATCACGCTCATAGTAGAACATCACGAGGACCGTAACCCCACCCGCGGGCCGATCCGCTGTGTTGCGAATCTGGGCATCAACACAGAAGCTAGAGTAGGGGCAGGGATATCCAGTTGTGGTGATATCGAACTGATGGGTGTAAGCGACAGGACTCGATCCACTTCCCATCTCGATTCTCAGCACATAGGGATCCAGCGAGCTACACCGTGGCTTCGCAGTATCCTCCTCGACGTAGAACGAAACCCTCTCCCCTGGCTGAATCATCTCAAGGTCCAGCGGGCCGCTGGCGACCGAGCGCACCGTGTAATCGCTGTTGTAGAAGATTACCGTGAAGCTGACTGAGTAGCGAGTCTCGCTCCCATCGTTAAGTAGCTCACCTATCACTGTCCGCCAGTACTTACTCCCGATCGCCCAACCGGCGCAATAGTGCTGCAGCTCGCCGACGATCGACAGGTGAGCCCCGGGAATGCGCGTGGGCGCGGGCGTGGCAGTTGGCGTTGCTGTCGGCGTGACCGTTGGAGTCGCGGTCGGCAGCGGGCGCGAAACCAGAGGCAGATACACGCGGTGCGACCGTTCGGGGGGCGAAGATTGCGCCATCGACAGATACGCAACAGCACCGACAATCGCGCACACAAGGCCAACTAGCCTGCCAGTGGTGCACCCACACCACATGCGTTTGACAACAATCAAGACTATCAAAATCAGGTGCACATTACCGCCCCCAAGTGAGAACGAGAACAGCCACAATCTATCACGAGAAAGAGAGCATTGGCAACTGGCCCTGGCCAGCAAGGCCGGTCCAGTCGCGTAGCGCGGCAGGGCCGCTCAGGGGCCGAAGCGACCGAATCAACCGACCGGGCTGCGTTGATGTGGCGGGCACGTTACCAGCCGCCCATCTATCCGATCGAGCCTGGTCCCCAGCTCGGCGCAGAGCAGCGTCGCCCGCTCCACGATGCCGTCACGCTCGTCGCCCC
>JACPQP010000220.1 GCA_016190465.1 Chloroflexota bacterium | reverse complement strand
GGGCTCCGCCCTTCCTGGACCTTCCCAGGACGCAGGTGAGCTTTCCGAGACCTACTTAGCTGCCGTGATGGCATCCGTCGGTGCCGAGCACCTCGAGCATTTCGGCCAGCGCGATCCGCACGCGCCGGTTCAACTCGACGCCGTCGCCCTGGTCGAGCAGCGCCTGGATCCCCCGGATTCGATTCGTGAGCTCCAGCGCCAGGTCGATGCCAGCCAGGTTGAGCCCCCGCTCTTCCGCGAGATACCGGATTTGCCGAAGCCGGGCGATGTTCTCAGCCGAATACAGGCGCAGCTTGCCGCCGAGCCGCGATGGCTCCAGGAAGCCCTCGCGCTCGTACTTCCGCAACGTATTCGGATGCAGATTGACGAGACGCGCGGCTACGCTGATGATGTAGAGCGCATCGGTTTCGCGCAGTTCCGCTCGTCGACGATCCATTCCCGCCGCTCCGCCAATGTCAGTGCCAGATCAATGCCTTACCTGATCAGAAGTATACGGCCTAACACGGCTTGTGTCAAGTGATTTGCCCTGCACGTTACGATGGAGTATCCTAAGTCGGAGGGCATTGGGAGGAACACAATCGATGACTGAGCAACCAACCCCATCCTCGGCGACACCGCCGCCCACCTCCGGCCGCACGGATGAGGCGCCGGTCGAGGTCCCGGAGCCAGCGCGGGAGATACGGGTGGCGCCAGATGAGCGACTGAACGTCGCCTATGACCCGCACTTCAGCCATGCCACGGAGGTCCGTGAGGCCCTGCTCCAGCAGCTTGCCCGGGAGAGTCAGCGCGGGGGGCGAGCCCACTGCTCGCGTTGTGAGCGCGTGGCCGTTCGCTTTATCCCCCTGCGCACGCCGCTCGGCCTCTTCGTCGTCGCCGCGTGTGAGCAGTGTGGAGCCTGGTTCCTGATGTAGACACCGGACCGAGTCATCAGTTATCAGTCATCAGTTGTCAGTTCTCAGAGTGTGTGAATCAAACCCCCGCAGCCCCGACCTGGGTCGTGGGAGCCCTGCTCCGGGGCCACCCGCCGGCGACGTGGGGTGCCCCGGAAGGGGTTAATTCACAGACTCTCAGTCGTCAGTAGTCACTCGTCAGCAGCCCCGGACTACTGAGAACTGATAACTGACAACTGATAACTCAACTGATAGCTGACAGCGGTGGTAAGGCTTCGATCCGCTCGAGGCCGAACGCCTGCAAGAACTCGGCGGTCGTGCTAAAAAGCGCTGGTCGCCCCACGGTCTCCAGCCGGCCGACCTCGGCGATCAGCCCCCGGGCCTGGAGGGTGCTGATCGCCCGGTCCGAGTTGACACCGCGCACTGCCTCGACCTGGGCGCGGGTCACGGGTTGCTGATAGGCGATGATCGCCAGCGTTTCCAGGGCGGCGGGGGACAGCCGCCCCGGCTCTTCCAGGCGCAGAAACCGCTCCACGGCCACCGCCGCTTCGGGCGCGGTCACCAGCGCGACGCTCTGGCCCGATTCGCCGTTGCTCGACCATTGCAGACGCGCGCCCCGCGACCGCAGCGCGAGCGCCAATCCCTGGAGAGCCCGCTCGATTGCCTGGCGGTCGAGCCCCAGGACCGCGCCCAGGCGATCGAGCGAGACGGGCTCCTGGGCGACGAGGAGGATGCTCTCGATCAAGACGTCGTGTGGCACGACGTCGCCTGGTGTCTCACCCGTCGTGGGCCCCATCGGCGGCTCACCCTGCTGCTCCATCGTCGCTCTCATCGCTCCTGTCTCGTCGCACCAGTCTAACGGAAACCGAGAGCGCACGCCAGGTAGCCGTCAGCAATCGGCTCGAAGTGCTCCTGGGCCGCGGGCCGGAGGCCGAGGCATCCGCCGTGCGCCCCCTGAGCGAGCGGGAGCAGAAGCTCCTCGGTCTGGTCGCGCGTGGCCGGTCCAACCCGGCGATCGGCAAATCCCTTCACCTCAGATCAAAGCCCCATGAGGAGCACACGCACGGTCCCGTCGGCGGGGACTCCGGCGGTCAGTTTCGCCCCGACCGTCACGTGGACCGCCACAATCGTGGCAACCCCAACTGCTCAGCCAGGTCTCACGCCTGC
>JACPQP010000226.1 GCA_016190465.1 Chloroflexota bacterium | reverse complement strand
TGTGGTAGTAGCGCGCGGCTGGGCGATGTCGGGCGATTCTGCCGAAAGGGTAGCAGAATGGAAGCCATCCGAGAAGATGGGCGGCGTGCTTCCAGTGAGTCTCGTAGACGGCGACCATCATACCTTCCGAAGTGGATGTCCTCGTGACACGCCCGGCAGACCACGAGGGCCTTGCGACGTGTTCGGGGAGAGCCGGGGCCCGGGGAGCAGCCTGAACACCGACCACAAGTTCACCGGGCAGATCAAGGATCAGAGCATCGGGCTGTACTGGCACAACGCCCGGGCGTACGATCGGGCATCGGGGTTCATCGGTGTTCCCGTCAGCCCGGTTCTTGGGAGTGGACGAACGAGTATGGCTCTTTGGCCCGCGTCCCGTTTGCGCGAAATGGGGGCGTTGCGCGCGGCTCCGTACGGAGCTCCGAGTTATGGCCGAGCGCGTCGCTCGGCCAGCCAGCCCTGGTAATCGGCTTCGATATCGGGTGGCCAGGCACGGTCGATCTCGCCCGGCGTGTAGCGCCCCTCGCGCAGCCGCTGGTGGCCGAACTCGTCGCGGACGCGGATGTCCTCGGAGCGCTCGACCACCGCCTGTGCCAGATGCGGTGGGATGAAGAGCACCCCCGTCGGCGTGCCCAGCACGATGTCGCCCGGCAGGACCGTCACCTCGCCGATCTGGATGGGGATGTTGATGCCCAGCAGGGTAACCTCGGCGATCGCCGACGGGTGCAAGCCCCGGGTGAAGATATTGATGTCGGGGAGCTCGACCACGCCCTGGTAGTCGCGGATCGTGCCGTGGATCACGATGCCCGTGGTCCGGTGCTCCACCCTGGTCCGGGCGCGCACCGAGGTCGCCAGATTGTCGCCGACGAAGGGGCCGTCGTTCACCTTGCCGAACATGTCGACGACCATCACGTCGCCCGGCACCAGGGTGTCGATCACCCACGAGTTCTGGCCACCGATTCGTTCGTCCGCCCGCCCCTGCTCTTCGACCAGGTCGTGCAGATCCGGCCGCTTCGGCACGAACGCCGTGGTCACTGCGCGGCCGACGAGGATGCGGTCGGGATGGATGTTGAGCCAGTTCCCCTCGAACTGGTGGGTGTAGCCGTGCTTCCGAAGCACTCCCCACGCCTCCTCGGTCGTGACGAGCGCCATCCGATCGAGCAGATCGTCGGACACGCGCGGTCGCCCATCGGGAGAGCGCTCGCCTTGATAGGCGCGGGTGAGCTCGATGACGGCCTGTGGCGGATTGACCAGGAACACCTCATACCCCCTCGGTCTACCCAGACTGACCACGTTCGTGTGGTGAGCGCCCTTCTAGCTCAGCAACCACCTCGCGCTGGCCAGTATACGGGCGGCCGGTGTTGACTGTCAACCAGCAGTGCAGGTATGATGGGTGACGAGGAGTTTGTCGTCACGTCCGCCATCCGCCGCACCAAGATCGTCTGCACCATCGGCCCCGCGACGCGCTCGCCGACGATGCTTCGTGCCCTGATGGGCGCGGGCATGGATGTCGCCCGGCTCAACTTCTCCCACGGCACCCACGCCGAGCACGGCGAGACGATCCGGAACATCCGCCAGATTGCCGGCGAGCTCGATGCCCGGATCGCCATCCTTCAGGATCTCCAGGGGCCGAAGATCCGCACCGGGCCGCTAGCCACTGGCCCCGTTCAGCTCGTCGACGGCGCCGAGCTCACCATCACCACCGAGCCGGTGCCGGGCTCGGACCGGGTTGTCTCCACAACCTATGCGGAGCTTCCCGGCGACGTGCGGCCCGGCTCGCGTCTGCTCCTCAGCGACGGCTCGATCGAGCTGCACGTGCTCGCGGTCACCCCAACCGAGGTGCGGACGCGAGTCACCCGCGGGGGCGTGCTCGGCGAGCATACCGGCATCAATCTCCCCGGCGTCGCCGTTTCCGCTCCAGCGCTCACCGAGAAAGACGTCCGCGACCTGGAGTTTGGCATCGACCAGGGAGTCGACTTCGTCGCGATCTCGTTCGTGCGGCGCGCCGAAGACGTTCTGGCGGCGAAGCAGATCATCGCCGCGCACGGGCTCAGGAACCAAGCCGACATCCCGGTCATCGCCAAGCTGGAGAAGCCCGAAGCGATCGACACGCTGGCCGCCATCGTCGAGACGGCCGACGGCGTGATGGTCGCGCGGGGCGATCTGGGGGTCGAGATCAGCCTGGAGAAGGTGCCGATCCTCCAGAAGCGGATCATTGCCAGCGCCAACGAGGCGGCCAGACCCGTTATCACCGCCACGCAGATGCTCGAGTCGATGATCCACCACCCCTACCCAACGCGTGCCGAGGCATCCGACGTGGCAAACGCGATCCTGGATGGGACCGACGCGGTGATGCTCTCCGGCGAGACGGCGATCGGCCAGTATCCAGTCCAGGCGGTCGAGATGATGGCGAGGATCGCCCTGGAGGCCGAGCGCGAGCTGGAGAACGCGCCGTTGCGCGTCCGCCCGCGTCACGACGAGGGGAGCGTGCCCCACGCGATTGCCGAAGCCGCGGTGACCGTCGCCGAGCGTCTGCGCGCGGCCGCGATCATCTCCTTTACCTTCACTGGCTTCACCGCGCTGCTCGTCTCCAAGTTTCGCCCCTCAGTGCCGATCCTGGCCGTCACCATGAGCGAGCGCGTTGCCTGGCGCACCGCGCTCTATTGGGGCGTGACCGCGCAGCTCGTCGGGCAGGTGGCGACCGTCGACGAACTGCTCGAGCAGGTCGGTCGAACCGCCACCCGGTCGCACTTCATCCAGGACGGCGATAAGGTCGTCGTGACCGCCAGCGCGCCGGTCACCCCCGCGCCCGGCGCGACCAACCTGCTGGAGATCAAGAAGATCCGGCTTCGCTGAGTGCTAAGAGTGCGTGGCCCAGAACTCAAAAAACACGCTCTCGTCGAAAGCTTCGCCGACAATGTGGCCCTGACCGGCGAACTCGACATAAACCGACTCGACGCCCGCCGCCACCAGCGCATCGTGGGTCGCCTTGACCTCCGACTTCCAACCGTCGTCGTTGGACCCGACCCCGTTGAACACCGCGCGCCCGGCCAGGGCCCTGGCCCACGCCGCCGGATCCTGTCTCGAGAAAGACCCCGGGGCGCCCAGCAGGGTAGCAAAACGATCTGGGCGCGCCAGCATCAGCGCGAAGGCGACCAGCCCACCGTTTGACACGCCAGCGATGTGAACCTTCGCTGCATCGCCGCCATAGCACGCGAGAACCTCATCGAGGATCTCGAATGTCCGCCCGGCCTCGTCGATAAAGTCGTCCTCGACGGAGTAGGGGACCACGACGCGAAACGCCTCGACACCTGCCCCCCGGAGAGATAGTTACTCCACGCCCGCTGCGCGCTTCTCCGGCTGCCCGATCCGCCCGGAAGAAAGATGACCGTCGGGACCGTCGGCTTGTCGGACATCGGATGGTGGACGAAGTAAGGGCTCGCCGGCGTGCCCCTGACCTCTTGCAGCGTGCCCGCCATGTTCGGGCCAGCAGGAGCGCAGGGGGTCGGTTCGGGCGACGCGTCGGCTTGGGGTGTGGGCGTCGCGCCCGGCGCCGCAGGCTCAGGAATGGCGATAGGCGTCGCTGGCGTTTGGGGCTGGGTGCAAGCAAGGAGAATCGCGCCGCCAAGGACAAGAAGAGACCTGAGTACCCCGCGCCGCTGCTGCACGATTGTCCCCCCAATTGCCCCACCGGTGAGGCGTTCTCCGTCACCCAGTCGGAGGTTCTTACCCGCCGGTGCCGCGACCTTGAGGATAGGCCCGGCTGGCCAGGTAGAGAACACTACATTGAGTAGGTCTCGCCTACCAGGATTGGTAGTTGTCTTGCGGCGTCGCCATCATGTTTCGGGCCACGGGCCAGACGATGGCGCCATAGTCCCACCCGTCCATATAGGCTGGCCGTGGGCAGTTTTCCCAGGACGTGCCGTAGCTGTCTACGCGCGGATAGTAACTCGGCTGGGCCAGCGTAGCGGCAATCTCGTTGATGCCCTGCATCTGGCCGTTGCCGCCTTTCGTGCAATCGATCTTCCAGCCGAACTCGACGTAGCGGTCGATGGCATCCCGGGATGGCCAGCCAGCCCACATCAGGAAGGCAGCTTCCCAGAAGCCCATGCGCCCTCGGCCGCCCAGGTCGTGCACCAGGATGCGCTCGCCGCGCCGCAGCCGGGCCACGATATCGTTCATCATCGTCTCGATCATCTCAGGAGAGTACGCGGTCTGGTCTCTGATGCGATATCGCCCGATGTAGGTCATCCCGGCTGCTTCCACCGCGGCCTTCTCACCGCCATCGTCGCTCTCGATGTTCTGGCGAACGATGGTCGTAAACCCTTCGCTCTTGAGGCACGACCACGCGTCTGCCGGTGGTTGAGCGCTCCGCGCCAGCGCCTTCTCGATCGTCCAGGCAAAGCTGCTGACACCACAAAAGCGGATCACTCCTCCGGCGGAGAGTGGGACGACCCGCGTGGGACTAGCGGTGGGGACGCGCAGGGTAGAGCGGGATGTCGGCGGAAGTGGGGTTGGTGTACGCGGCGACGCGGTGGGGGTGGGGTCACCGTGTCCCCGCGTCGCCGCGTCGCCCTGTCGGGGGGTGGGGGGAGGGGTGATCGGTGGGCCGCACCCCACGGCGATGAGCGCGGCGAAGACGACAGGCACGATGGTGCAGACCGCGAACCGCATGTGAACACCTCCGACTGCGGATCCACCACCATACTAAAAGGACAGCGTATCCTCGGCATAGGCGACGGCGCGCTGCCACGGGTTGCCATCCTCGAAGTCCCAGCACGCGTTGAGCACGGCGTGGACCAGGCACCAGTCCCTGGTGCGCCGCCGGTCAAGACCCAGCTCGGCGCAGAAGATGCCCAGCCGACGGCCGTTGACGCTGGGCGGCACGGCGTGCGGGTTCCGCAAGAACTGGCAGACATCAAAGCAGCGGTCGCCGGCCAGCCCCTTCGGGTCGATCGCCAGCCACTCGGCGCGCTGCGCGTTCAGGACGTTGAAGTGGTGCAGGTCGCCGTGGAGCACCGCCGGCGCCCCGGTGGAGGCGAGGAGGTTGCGCCGGAGCGCGTCGGCCCGCTGGAAGAGCGCGGCGGGGAAGCCGCCGGCGCCCCGGGAGAGCGCCGCCCGATTGCGGTCGTAGGCGTCGCACCAGCTCTCGAGCGGGCGCAGGCCGTGTAGGACGGGCCGCTCGAGAGCCGGCTGCCAGAGCTGGCGGAGGATGCCGGCGGCGATAACGGTGGCGACGTCGTCATCGGATTCGGCCATCTCGACCAGCATCGTGCCCGGCTCGAGACGCTCGACGAGCAGGGCACCACTGTCCGGGTCCGCTTCGAGCAGCCGGGCGGCGCCGTGGCCATCCCAAAGGCGGAGCGCCGCGATCTCGTTGCGCGTCTCGCTGACGTGGCGGCTCACCTTGAGCACGCACGGCGTGCCGTCGGCGCGCGTCGCCGGCGCGACGTAGTTGATGGCGATCTTCGGGAAGGGAGCGCCGAGCGTCAGCGACCAACGCTCAGCCAACCGATCGAGCAGGTCCGGCAGCGCGCGCAGCCAGGTGGGGGCAACGTGGTTGTGGCGGCTGAACTCGAGCGGCAGGTCGCGTGAGTGGGGCGCAGCGTTGGCCATGGATATACCTCGAGTTGCGTGGCCTCAGTCCACGTGCGCGACGATCTCCACGCCATTGAGCGCCATATGGTACAGGAACAGGTGGTGCAACAGTTCGCCGTCGTGAGGGAGCGCGCCGATCTCCTTCGCCGCCTCGACCGACAGATGGAACGTCTCGACGCAGTCGGCCGGCACGGTCACCCGATAGTCAAGCCCTCGTGCGTGCGACCGGAGACGAATATCCATGGCAAGCTGGTACACGCAGAGGTCCGTGCAGTCGCCGGTCACGATGAACTGGTCTACCTCGGGGTGGTGCTCGAGCCAGCCCGGCAGGTCGGTGGCGATTGCCGAGCTCAAGCTGTTCTTGGGGAACACCCTGAACTGCGACGCGAACAGGAGGGCTCGCAGCTCTCTCACCGTCTGCGACTCGATCGTGCCGGCCACACAGTGAGCCGGCCAGTTGGCGAACTCCTCCGCATCGGGCGCGTGGGTATCCTGCGGCAGCAAGAAGTGCTGCACGTCAAGCTCGTGGGCGTGCACGAGCAGCCGGCGGATCGGCTCGACGATCCGGGCGATCCGTGGGCTGGCCAGCGCTCCTTCGTGACACATCCCTTCCGTGAGGTCGACGGTGAGCACCGCCGTCTGCGCCGGCATCCGTCCACCGGTCGCGAGATACTCGGGCAGGCTCACCGTTTTCAAACCCTGTCGCCACTCGATCAGGAACCGCAAGAATGGCTCACTTCCTGAGCCTGCGGCGCCGGGCTGGCGGACGAATCGATCTGAACCCAACAGCGTCTCCATGCGAATAGACCCCTCCCCACTCGAAAGCTCCAAACCTCCGGTCCCACACCAGATTATACACGCGCGAACCCTCGCGCCTGACGCAGCAGCCCCAATCTTCCTGCGCAAGCGCTCGGCAGTGACACGGGCGACCGCGATCAGGCGACGACCTTCAGCTCAGACCATCCGCAACCCGCGATCCCCAATCGGCGGTCCAAGCCGATCCGCTCGCCGCGCCGCCAGTTCCAGTGCCCGCATCTACTATCGCCGCACGCTCTGCTTCCCTGTCTACGTGCTCGAAAGCTGATCGCCCAAGGCTGAAGGCTGACCGCCGAACGCTGGCGGCGGAGCGCTCACGTTGCGACCCGGACTCAACTGGGGTAGGATCTCCGTGGAAAGGGAAGAACCGTGATTGACCTCGTCCTGGCGACGGCGAATCCCGCCAAGATTGCCGAGTATCGGTCCCTCCTGGATCCGAGACACTTCCACCTGCTCACCGCTCGTGACGCCAGCATCACTCACTTCCCGCCCGAAGGCTGCGAGTCCGTGGTCGACAACGCGTGCGCGAAAGCCCGCTTCGTTGCCGAGCACACTGGCCTGCTGGCGCTTGCCGATGATGGTGGCCTGGAAATCGACGCGCTTGGCGGCGCGCCGGGGGCGGAGAGCCGCCGCTGGGTGGGCGAGGCCGCCGACGACGAGACGATCATCGCCCACACCCTCCGGGCGCTTCAGGGTGTGCCCTGGGTGCGGCGGACTGCCCGGTTCCACATCGCCATCTGCATCGCCTTCTCTGACAGCCGGACGCTTGTCTCCGAGCGCTTCCTCACGGGGCTGATCGCCGAGGTGCCCAGCTCCCGGCGCGAGCCCGGTTTCCCCTACCGGGCGATCTTCTGGCTCCCGGCTTTCGGCTGTACCTACGCGGAGCTGAGCCCCGACCAGCGGGCGCTCATCAGCCATCGGCGCCAGGCGCTCGATGACCTCCTTCATCGCCTTGACGCCGAGCGAGCCTCTCGCTAGCATTGGGCCATACTGGGTTTGCTGGGTGGTCATCCATCCGCCGTAACGTCCAACGTGTTCCACGGCAAGGAGGTCTATCGTGAAAGCCGCCGTTCTCTGGGAGCGACGCACGCCGCTCGCCATTGAAGAGCTGGAGATCGCTGACCTGGCGCCCGGGGAGGCGCGGGTGCGCATCCTCGCCAGCGGTGTCTGCCACTCTGACCTGCACCATATCCAGCGCGATACCTGGACCGTTCTCCCGATCGTCCTCGGGCACGAAGGAGCCGGTGTTGTCGAGGCGGTCGGGCCGGGGGTGACGCGCGTCCGACCCGGCGACCGAGTGATCATCGCCTTTGGCGTGAAGTGTGGCGAATGCTTCTTTTGCGTCCGCGGCCAGCCTTAGGGGTTGTCCAGGAATAAGTGTAGCAATTTCGCGCAGCGTGAGCTATCATTGTCGGTATGATTGAGACGGCTGGAATCAAGCGAAGGTTCGAGTTGTTGGCCCCAGCGCTCGACGAGC
>JACPQP010000225.1 GCA_016190465.1 Chloroflexota bacterium | reverse complement strand
TCCCCCCTCTCCGCGTCGGAGAGGGGGCGAGGGGGTGAGGTCCCGTCCCCCCTCTCCGCGTCGGAGAGGGGGCGAGGGGGTGAGGTCCCGTCCCCCCTCTCCGCGTCGGAGAGGGGGCAGGGGGTGAGGTCGGAACCCGAGCGCCCGAATCATGGATACTCCACCACCGGGCGCGGCTCCGCCCCACGAAACCGGTTTCGCTCCGGCTGGAACGCCTTGCGGTGGCGCGAGATGTTGAGCAGGATCCCGACCGACGCCATCGAGGGGACGAGCGACGAGCCGCCGAAGCTGACGAATGGGAACGGGATGCCCGTGAACGGCACGGTCGCCGTGATCACGGCGACGTTGAGCAGCGCCTGGAAGGTGAGCCAGGAGGTGATCCCCGTCGCGATGAGCGCGCCCACCGTGTCCGGAGCGTGCACGACGATCCGGTAGCCCCGGTAGGCGATCAGTGCGACCAGCGCGAGCGTCGCGACCGCGCCGATGAAGCCGAGCTCCTCGCCGATCACCGCGAAGATGGCGTCGGTGTGCGCGCTGGGCAGATAGTAGAACTTCTGGCGACTGGCCCCGAGCCCGAGGCCGAAGACCCCCCCGGAGCCGAGGGCGATGCTCGCCTGGAGCACATGCCAGCCCCCGCCCTGGGGATCGACGTCCGGCGATAGGAACGTCAGGATGCGGCGCAGCCGGTAGCCGGCCGTGAGCGCGAGGACGCCCATTCCTGCCAGGCCGACGACCACGCCCAGCAGCAGATGGCGAATCGGTGCGCCAGCGATGAACACGACCGCGAACGCGGTCATCACGATGACGAGGGTGCTCCCCATGTCCGGCTGAAGCATCAGCAGCGCGCTGACCACGGCCAGCGTGATCCCGAATGGGAAGGCGCCCTGCGTGAAGTCGCCGAGCCGGCCGCGGCGGCGCGATAGCCAGTCGGCGTAGTAGAGAATGAGCGCCAGCTTGGCGAACTCGCTCGGCTGGACCGGCGGCAAGGGACCGAGCCGGAGCCAGCGCTGGGCGCCGTACGCCGCGTGCCCCAGGTTCGTCACGACGACCGCGACCAGCATCAGCAAGACCACGATGACCAGAGGCACGCTCCAGCGCTGCCACCAGTGATAGTCGATGCGCAGGGTGACGAGCAGGGCGACGGTGCCCAGCGCCGCCCAGCCGAGCTGCCGCGTGAGGAAGTACGTGTCGCTCCGATAGAGGGGGCTGTTGTGGGCGATGACGAAGCTGGCGCTATAGACCATGTCGAGGCCGAGGATCACCAGCGCCAGCACCGCGACCAGGAGCAGATAGTCTGGCGGGCGGTATTGCTCACTCATCGCTCATCACTTGTCTGACGAGTTCTTTGAAGCGCTGTCCCCGCTCCTCGAAGTCGCGGAACGCGTCGAAGCTCGTGCCGGCCGGGCTCAACAGCACCACGTCGCCCGGCTGGGCCACCGCGGCGGCCAGCGGCACCGCGCGCTCCAGCGTTCCGGCGTGAAGCACCGGCACCCTTCCGGTCGGATCGGCCCGGCGGACGGCCTCGGCGACCTCGTCCGCCATCTCGCCGATGGTGACGACGGCCCGTCCCCGGTCGACGATCAACCGGGCAACCTCGTCGAGCGGCAGGTGTTTGCTCCGCCCACCGGCAATGAGCACCACCGGCCGCCGCATCGCCCGCAGCGCGGCCGCGGCGCGCTCCGGCGTAGTCGCGATCGAGTCGTTGGAGTAGGTGACGCCGCGCAGTGTCCGGACCGGTTCGATGCGATGCTCGACCCCGGCGAAGGTGGTCGCCACCGCACGCATCGCCGCGATGTCGGCCCCCGCCGCCCCCGCGATCGCCGCCGCGGCGAGCACGTTCGCCACGTTGTGCTCGCCCAGCAGTTGGAGCTCGTCCGTTCGGCAGATCGTCACCACCGCGCCCTCGACTGAACCAGCGCCGAGCACCAGGCGGTCGCCGTCGAGAAACGCGCCGGGCTTCACCGCGCGGCCGCGACTGAACCAGCGCACCTGGCCCGGGCAACCGGCCGCCAGCCCGCGACAGGTCGGGTCGTCCGCACCGAGAATCGCGAAGTCGGTCGGGCGCTGATGCCGCAGGATGCTGAGCTTGGCCGCCGCGTACCGCTCCATCGTGCCATGCCGGTCGAGGTGGTTGGGCGTCAGGTTAAGAATGGCGCCGACGTGTGGACTGGCGGTCAGGTGCTCGAGCTGGAAGCTGCTCAATTCCAGCACGACCAGCGCGTCCGGCCCGATGCGGTCGAGCTGGTCGATGAGCGGCGTCCCGATGTTGCCGCCGACGAAGACAGCTCGCCCGCTGGCGCGCAGCATCTCGCCGACGAGTGTCGTCGTCGTCGTCTTTCCGCTGCTTCCCGTGATGCCGACGATCGGCGCCGGGCAGTCGGCGAACAGCAGCTCGATCTCGCTGCTCACGGCGATGCCCCGGCGCTCGGCCTCGACGATCATCGGCAGCTCGCGCGGCACCCCTGGGCTGACGAAGAGCCAGTCGACACCGTCCAGGGCGTCCAGGCGGTTGCCGCCCAGCGCGAGGCGAACGGGCAGGTCGGCCAGCAGCGCGATCTCCCGTTGGAGCTGCTCGGCGGGTTTCTGATCGTTCACCGCGACGTCGGCCCCGCGCCGGATCAGCTCGCGGGCAAGGGCCACCGTGGTTCGCGTGCCCAGGCCGACGAGCAGCACGCGCTGGCCCCGGAAGTCGTGAAGATCTCTTCCGTCCGGTGTCACTCTCCGCTCCGTCCTGCCTCCCGTCCCCCCGGGTGGAGTCCCCCTCT
>JACPQP010000224.1 GCA_016190465.1 Chloroflexota bacterium | reverse complement strand
GGGTCATGCACCGGGGAGGCAAGGTCCAGATCGATGAGGTGAACGACGTCTTTGCCATCGTCGACAAGAAGTACGGAGGCAAGTGGCAGGGGAAGCTCGACTTCGTCGAGCTGGGAGCCGGGGTGAACTACAACTCGAAGCTGCTGGCGCTGATCGCTGCCGGGTCCCTCTCGGACGTGTTCTACATGAATGCCGAGGTGCTGCCGTCGTTCGCCGTCCGGGGAGCCTTCTACGACCTCACTCCGCTGGACAAGGCGGATGGCGGGTCAAAGGACTACTGGCCCGAACTGGTGGAGATGTCCAGGTTCAAGGGAAAGCTCCACGGGCTGCCCAAGGACTACTCGCCCTACGTCATCTGGGTGAACCAGACGCGCTTCAAGGAGGCCGGCGTCGAGTTGCCAAAGCCCGGTTGGACCTGGGGAGACCTGCTGGAGAAGGCCGCGGCACTGACCAAGCGCGAGGGCAACCGGATCACCCATTACGGCGTCTACGGCTACTCGTGGTTCACGGCCGTCTGGCAGAACGGGGGCGACTTCTTCAACGCCGACTACACCAGGGCCACCCTGGACACGCCCCAGGCCGTCGAGGCCATTCAGTGGGTGGCTGACCATAACCTGAAGCACAAGGTGGCACCCGTCGGCAACGACATCAGCGCCTCGGGGCAAAACGTCTATCAGTGGTTCGGTACCGGCAGGATCGCGATGTACTTCATGGGCCGCTGGGCGGTGATGGACCTGCGCCCCCTCAAGAACGTCGAGTGGGACGCCTACCCGCTGCCGAAGGGCAAGGTGGAGGCGAACGTCTATCTCCAGTCCGGGCCGACCGTCGCGTCGACCACCAAGTATCCCGAGGCGGCCTGGGAGTTCACCAAGGTGTGGACGGGCGTCGAAATGCAGTTGAAGGGTAACGTCGCCAGCGGCGTGTCCATCCCCACGGTGAATAGCCCGGCTATCCGTGAGGCCTACCTGAACGCGACGCCTCCCTCCAAACAGGGCAACCAGGTCTTCTACGACGCCATCAAGGTCGGCCATCCGCTGCCCACCACCGGCACCTTCAGTTGGCTGGAGGTGAGCCAGATTGCCGCTCCGGAGTTCGATCTGGTCTTCCAGGGCAAGCAGTCGGCGGCCGATGCGGTCAAGAAGGTCAACCCCAAGCTCCAGGAGCTGGCCGACAAGAAAGCTTAGGGCGGCTGGCAATGTGAGGGGGACGGGGGGACGGAGCGACGCTCCTCGCCGCGTCCCCCCCGCGCCCCGTCCCCCATCGGGGCGGGGACGAGGGGTGAGGGGCGCCGTGGTCTGTGTGATGGGCCGCCCCTCACCTTGACCCTCCTCGTAGGAGGGAGAGGGAACAGGACGCCTGACCTGTCGGGTCGAACCTCGCGGGACGAACTCGAGGCCCAACCGCGGTTGTCTGAGGAACGATCGATGTCCACTCTGTCCGCCACCCAGCAGGTCCGCCCGGTGGTAGTCCGGCGCCGGCGCCGGCGCTGGCGCGAGTACCTGGACGGCTACCTGTTCATCTCGCCCTGGGTCATCGGCTTCTTCGTCTTCACCGCCGGGCCCTTTCTCGCCTCGGTGGTCTTCTCTCTCCTGGACTGGGATGTCATCCGCACGCCCACCTTCGTCGGACTCGGCAACTTCAAGCTGCTGATCGGGGATGAACTGTTCTGGCTCTCGCTGTACAACACGGCTTTCTACACTTTTCTGGGCGTGCCGCTCCACGTCGCCCTGGCGCTCCTGGTGGCTATGGCCCTTAACACCAGAACCCCGGGCATCAACGTCTTCCGAACGATCTACTACCTGCCCTCAATCACGCCGGCGGTCGCCAGCGCCCTCCTCTGGATGTGGATCTTCAACCCGGAGTTCGGGCTGGCCAACGCCTTCCTGGATTCGATCGGCATGCCGCCCCAGCGCTGGCTCTGGGACCCGGATCTCGCCAAGCCGACCTTCATCCTGATGAGCCTCTGGGGGATCGGCAGCCAGATGATCATCTTCCTGGCGGGGCTTCAGAGCGTGCCGGATAGCTTGCTCGAGGCCGCGGAGATCGATGGCGCCAATCGATGGGACAAGTTCTGGAACGTCACTGTCCCGATGGTCAGCCCGGTGATCTTCTTCAACGTGATCATGGGCATCATCGGCTCGTTCCAGGTTTTCACCACCGCCTTCATCACCGTCGGCGCGGGGCCGGGCAACACGACGCTGTTCTACGTGCTGTATCTGTACCGGAACGGCTTCGAGACGTTCCGGATGGGGTACGCGTCGGCGCTGGCCTGGGTGCTCTTCGCCATCATCCTGGGCTTTACCCTCCTCCAGTTCGCCCTGGCCGATCGCTGGGTCTACTACGAGGGACAGACTCGGCGTTGAGCGGGACTCCCTGAGCCTCCTCAGCAGGGTGAACGCCGGGGCTCGGTGGTTGGCTGGGAAGGTGTGGAGGACTGAGCCCACCGGAACGAAACAGAGGTCTAACGGCTATGGCTCAACAGACGGCGGTCAGAACCGCGCCAATCCAGACCGTGGCCCGAACTGGCCGGGGAGAGCCGGGCCGCTTCCGGGGCAGGGTTGGCCAGGGCATCATCCTGGTCGCCCTGCTGGTGGGAACGACCGCGATGCTCGCCCCCTTTGCCTGGATGGTCTCGACGGCCTTGAAGGAGACCGGCCGGGAGTTTACTTTCCCGCCCGAGTTTCTCCCGAACCCGGTGGTCTGGCGGAACTACCCCGAGGCCCTGACGTTGATGCCGTTCCCGCTGTTCCTGGGCAACACCCTTACGATCGCGATCACGGCGATGGCCGGGGTCCTCCTGACCTCGTCGATGGTCGCCTTCGGCTTCGCTCGGCTGCACTTTCCGGGTCGCAGTTTCCTGTTCGGGCTGCTCCTCTCGACGATGATGCTGCCGGGCATCGTCACCCTGATCCCGCAGTTCATCCTGTTCAAGACCCTGGGCTGGTACGACACCTTTCTGCCGCTGATCGTCCCGTACTGGTTCGGCGGCGGCGCCGTGAACGTCTTCCTCATCCGGCAGTTCTTCATGACCATTCCGCTGGAGTTGGACGAAGCCGCCCGGATCGACGGCGCCTCAAACCTCACGATCTACTGGCGGATCATGCTGCCACTCTCCGGCCCGGTCCTGGCGACGGTGGGGGTGCTGGGCTTCCTCTATATGTGGAACGACTTCCTGCACCCACTCATCTACATCACGTCGATGGAGAAGCGGACGCTGGCGCTGGGGATTGTGGGGTTCAAGGGCCTCTACAGCACGATGTGGAACCTGATGATGGCTGCTTCCAGCGTGATGGTCATCCCGGTCATCATCCTGTTCTTCGCCGCGCAGCGGTACTTCGTGCGGGGGGTCGTGCTCACGGGCCTGGCCGGACGGTGATCGTCCTTGCCCCGTTCCCCCACCAGGGGGGAAGGGGGGAGGCCGCCCCCTCTCCCAGCGACCAACGGAAGGCCCGCAGGGAGATTGGGACCGGCTCAGAAACGGCAGGCAAGGGGTAAGGGCCTTCGGCGGTGCGGCGAGGGCTGGGGAGGGGGTCCGCCTCAGCGCAAGCCCCTTGATGGCCGCCCGTGACCGGTGCATGACCGGGCAATGACCGCAACACTATTGATTCACCCGGCCCGATATGCGACACTACGCGTCGGCCATCGCGCGATGCCAGGGTTGTCCTCAAGATGGGAGCCTCGTCCCCCGCGGAGGGGATCGGCTCGGATTGCCCCGTCCGTTGAGAGCGGGGGTTTGCACCCGGTCCAGAGACCGGGTGAGGATTGAAAGAAAGAAATAGGAGGTAAAGGTCACGATGCCGGACCCAACACGTACCACGCGTCGCGTGTTTTTGAAGCTGGCCGCGGCGGGGGCCGCAAGCACGGCGATCCTCGCGGCCTGCGCGCCGGCCCCAACGCCGACGCCGGTGCCCGCGCCGAAGCCCGTTGCGGCCCCAACTCAGGCGCCGGCCAAGCCGGCCGCGGCAGCACCCACGCCGACCCCGGCTCCCAAACCCGCCGCGCCAACTCCAACCACGGCGGCTGCCCCGAAGCCCACCCC
>JACPQP010000215.1 GCA_016190465.1 Chloroflexota bacterium | reverse complement strand
GTCCCCCGGTCACCGTCAGACGACGTGCCAGGTTATTTCGATAATCTTCATCAGTCGCCGAGCACCGCTGCACGAGATCGAGTATGAGGAGGAACCGCGTGAAGATCGTGCTTGCCTGGCGCCCTGATGCGGATCGGCTGGCCGATTTGCAGGCTGCCCATCCCGAGGTCGAGTTCCTGTGTCCCGAGAAGGCCGAAGACCTGGCCGAGCTGGTGGCCGACGCCGACGGGTACTTCGGCAACATCTCTCCGGAGGTCTTCGCGGCGGCTCGCCGGCTGCGCTGGGTCCAGGCCGGCAGCGCGGGTGTCGAGTTCCTGTGGCGAGCGCCCGCCCTGGTCGAGTCGGACGTGGTGGTGACCAACATGCGGGGCGCCCACGCGGCGACGATCGCCGAGCACGCCTTCGCGCTGTTGCTGTATTTCACCCGCGGCCTGCCGGCCTGGGTGGAGTGCCAGCGAGAGCATCGCTGGAACCGACCAGGCGCTCGTGGGTCGATGGAATCGCTGGTGGGAAAGACGATGGGTATCGTCGGGCTCGGCCGGATCGGATCGGCCATCGCCCGCCGCGCCGCCGCTTTCGAGATGAGGGTCCTCGCGGTTGACACCCAGCCGGTTTCCCACGGCCCGGAAGTCCAGGAGCTGCGTGGCCTCGACGGCCTCCACGCGATGCTCAAACAGACCGACGTGCTCACGATCTCGGCGCCGATCACCCCGGAAACACGTGGCCTGATCGGCCCGGCGGAGCTCGAGCTGCTCCAGCCCGGCTCCTACCTGATCGCCGTCTCTCGCGGGGGGATCGTCAACCAGGAGGCGCTCATCGTGGCGCTGCGGGCTGGCCGCCTGGCCGCCGTGGGTCTGGACGTCACCGATCCGGAGCCGCTGCCGGCCGACAGCCCGCTCTGGGGCTTCCCGAACGTGCTGATCACCCCCCACACCTCCGGCGCGTCGCGGGTGACGACCGAGAACGTGTGGCAACTGCTCAGCGAGAACATCAGCCGCTTCATCCGAGGCGAAGAGCTGGCGAACGTCGTCAACAAGCGGCTGGGATATTAGCGAGGGTTTGGCAATGGGAAAACCGTTTCACCACAAGATGCTCCGGGTCGACCTGAGCACCGGCGAGATCCGGACCGAGCACCTGCCAGACAACGTCTACCGGAAGTACCTGGGCGGCGGGGCGCTCGCCTCGTACTTCCTGCTGCGCGAGCAGACACCCGGCGCCGATCCCTACGGTCCGGACAACCACCTGATCTTCATGACCAGCGTCATGAATGGGACCACCTTCTCGGGCGCCAACCGGTATACCGCCGCGGCGCGCTCGCCGCTGACCGGCGGGTACGGCGAGTCCGAGGCGGGGGGCTATTGGGGCCCGGAGCTCAAGGCGGCGGGGTTCGACGGCATCGTCGTCCGCGGGGTCTCGCCGCGGCCCGTCTACCTCTGGATCAACGATGGCGAGGTCGAGCTGCGGGACGCCAGCCACCTCTGGGGACGCGAGGCGCTCGAGGTCCAGGAGACGCTCGAGCAGGAGCTGGGCGACAAGCGGGTCCGGGTCCTTCAGACCGGCATCGCCGGCGAGAACCGCGTCCGCTTCGCGGCGATCGTCAACCAGTTGAAGCACTTCCACGGCCGCTGCGGCCTGGGCGCGGTGATGGGCGCCAAGCAGCTCAAGGCGATCGCCTGCCGCGGCCACGCGAAGATCGATCCCGTCGACCGCGACGCCTGGAAGCAGGTGATCCAGTGGTTCCGGGAGAACTACGACCGCGACCACGACGCGATGCACCTCTACGGCACGTCGCGGGCCGTTCCGGCGCTCCAGGCCGACGGTATCCTGCCGACGCGCAACTTCCGGCGCGGCCAGTTCGAGCTCTACAACAACATCAGCGGCCAGACGATGGCCAGGACGATCCTGACGAACACGGGCACCTGCTTTGCCTGCGCGGTCGCCTGCAAGCGCGAGGTCGAGGTGCCCGAGCTGGGCGTGACGCCCCGGTACGGCGGCCCGGAGTACGAGACGATCGGGGCGACGGGCTCGCTCCTGGGGATCGGCGACCTGAAGCAGGTCGCCCTCGCCAACCAGCTCACCGGTGTGTACGTGCTGGATTCGATCTCGACCGGCGT
Source organism: Chloroflexota bacterium (assembly GCA_016190465.1). Taxonomy (GTDB): domain Bacteria; phylum Chloroflexota; class UBA6077; order FW602-bin22; family JACPQP01; genus JACPQP01. Next base: position 1,939 of record JACPQP010000215.1, on the reverse strand, counting down.
CGCCATCGCCTTCGCCTTCGAGTGCTACGAACATGGCATCCTGACGAAGGAAGACACCGGCGGCCTGGAGCTGACCTGGGGCAACGCCGAGGCGGCGCAGAAGCTGATCCACCTGATCGCCCGCCGGGAGGGGATCGGCGACCTCCTGGCCGAGGGCGTGGCGCGCGCCGCGCAGAAGCTGGGGCGCGGCAGCGAGCGATTCGCCCTGCACGTCAAGGGGCAGGAGCTCCCGATGCACGAGCCGCGCGGCAAGCGGAGCCTGGCCATCGCCTACGCGACCTCCCCGACGGGCGCCGACCATATGGAGGCGCCGCACGACCCGATGTACGAGGCGTTCGGCGTCAGCGAGCTGAACCCGCTCTCGGTGCTGGGCCTGATCGAGCCGGTCAACCGGCTCGACCTCGGCCCGCGCAAGGTGCGCGCCTACTATTACTGCCAGCGGGTCTGGAGCCTCTACAACCAGATCGGGATGTGCGACTTCGTCGGCGTGCCGCTCAACCCCCTGCGGGTCGAGAAGCTGAACGAGTACGTCAACGCCGTCACCGGCTGGCACACCAGCCTCTGGGAGCTGCTGAAGGTCGGGGAGCGCGCCGACACGATGGCGCGCCTCTTCAACCTGCGCGAGGGGCTGACGGCGGCCGACGACCGGTTGCCGGACCGGATGTTCGAGCCGCTGGAGAACGGTCCCCTGGAGGGCCAGGCGCTCGACCGGGACGAGGTGCAGCGGGCGATCACGCTCTACTACCAGATGATGGGCTGGGACGAGCAGGGGCGACCGACGCCGGCCAAGCTGGCCGAGCTGGACCTGGAGTGGGCGAGGTAGATCATCCCTCGAGCGGACGGATCGCCTGCCCATCACTGGCGGCCGACTCGCGGGCGGCCTCGAAGATCGTGAGCGCGCGGCGCGCCTCCTCGGGCCGGATGGCCAGCTCGGCCCGGCCCGCCAGGGCGTCCGCGACGTTCTGGTAGTAGCTGGTCCAGTTCCCGCGGACGCTCTCGACGACCATCTCGGTGGTGAGGCCGCCGAGCGATGCCCGGACGCGGAAGCGATCCTCGGGCGGCTCGGCCGCGGCGTCGATGTTGCCCTGGAGCATCGCGGGCTCCTGCGGATCCAGCCCGTACTTCACCAGCGCGCCGTCCTCGCCGAGGATCAGCCAGCGCGGCTTCTCGAGCTGCGCCAGGTTGCCGATCTCGATGCCGTAGAGCACGCCCGAGGCGAACCGCAACAGCAGCCGCACGTAGCTACCGGCTGCCGCACCCCATCGCCGCCGCTGGATGTCGCACTGGACCGTCGCGACCGGACCGGGGACGATCTGGAGCGCCTGATCCACCAGATGGGCGCCCCAGTCAAACAGGATACCGCCGCCCGCGTCGAGGTCGGCGCGCCAGCCGCGCGGCGGGCGGTTGCGCAGGATGGCCGTCTCGAACAGGTACGGCTCGCCCAGCCAGCCTTCGGCGAGCACTTTCCGCACGGTAAGATAGTCCCAGTCCCAGCGCCGGTTGTGGAAGACCGAGAGCGCCACGCCGGAGCGGTCGCGGGCCGCGAGCATCGTGTCGGCTTCGGCGACCGAGAGCGCCATCACCTTGTCGACGACGACGTGACGGCCGGCCGCCATCGCCTGGCAGGCGAGCGCCGCGTGGGTGTGGTGGGGCGTCGCGATGACGACCAGGTCGACCGGCGCCCCGGCGAGCATCTCGTCGAGGGTGGCGAAGGTGGCGACGCCGTAGTCGGCCTCGGCGGTCTGGCGTCGCTCGGCCGACCGCGAAGCGACGGCGACGAGCTGAAGCTGCGGCACCCGGCTGATCAGATAGGCGTGAAACCCTCGTCCCGCGAAGCCGTAGCCGACGATGCCCACGCGGATCATAGCGCCGCTACTCGCTTCTGAACGCGGAAACCTGCCTCGTCTTCAACGAACTCGATCTCGTCACCAGCCCGCAG
>JACPQP010000216.1 GCA_016190465.1 Chloroflexota bacterium | reverse complement strand
GGGGGGAGTTGCGCCCCTTCCCCCCTGGTGGAGGAAGGGGTCGGGGGTAGAGGGGGCCCCGGTCCTCCCCTCTCCCACCAGGGGAGAGGGGGGAGTTGCGCCCCTTCCCCCCTGGTGGGGGAAGGGATTGGGTAGCGGGGGTGTGCTCGTGCCGGGAGCACGCCCGCCATCATGCACGGAGGCTCAAGGTGACACCGATACTGACAGTCGAGCAACTGGAGGCTCGCGCGCCGCGGGTGCCGCTGGCCCATCTCCCGACGCCGTTGGACGAGGCGCCCCGGCTGGCCGCCGCGCTGGCGCCTGATAACGGCCAGCGCGGCCCGCGCATCTTGATCAAGCGCGACGACCTGACCGGGCTCGCGTTCGGGGGGAACAAGACGCGGAAGCTGGAGTACCTCATCGGCGCGGCGCTGCACGAGCGGTGCAAGGCGGTGATCACGACCGGGGCGGCGCAGTCGAACCACGCCCGCCAGACCGCCGCGGCCGCGGCGAAGGTCGGGCTGGAGGCGTATCTCGTCCTGCGACCGCCGATCGAGGGACTCGGCCAGGGCAACCTGCTGATCGACGAACTGGTGGGCGCCCACGTCATCCTCTGCGCCTCGCGGGACGAGGCGAGCGCCCGGATCCAGTCGCTGGCGGAGGAGCTGCGCGACGCTGGCCGGCCGGCCTACGTCATCCCGGTCGGCGGCTCGACGCCGGTCGGGGCGCTCGGCTACGCCCAGTGCGTTGTCGAGCTTCAGGAGCAGCTTGCCGAGCGCGGCGTCGAGCCAGCCGGCGTCTACTTCGCCAGCAGCTCGGCCGGCACCCAGGCTGGCATGTTGGCCGGCGCCCGGGGCTGCGGCGTCGCCTGGTCGATCTGGGGCGTTGCCGTCGAGCCGAATGGAGACGAGTTCCGCCGAGAGATCGCCGAGCTGGCGACGCAGACGGCGAGCCTGGCTGGCCCGGGCGCTCGCTTCGAGGTGGCCGACGTCCTGCTGGAGACGGGCTTCGCCGGCCCGGCCTACGGCGTCTACACGCCCGAGGCGGATGCCGCGCTGCGCCTGCTGGCCAGGACCGAGGCAATTCTCCTGGATCCAGTCTACACCGCCAAGGCGATGGCCGGGCTGATCGGCCACATTCGGGCCGGGCGCTACGGCCCCGACGACACGGTGGTCTTCATCCACACGGGCGGGACGCCGGCCCTGTTCGCCTACGCGGATCAGATCTCCCGAACCCGCTAGGTAGGTAACAGCGTTGGGGAATGCACATCGAAGAGGACGCTGAACCCGCCGCGGGCCCGGTGACCGGGCGCGCTATGCCGGCCGCGAGGTGGCGCCGCAACTTCGTCTGCCTCACTCTCGACGCGGCGTTCTTCTTCTTTGGCCTCGCCTTCGTGGACGCCTCGATCGTTCTGCCCTCGCTCCTGGGACACCTGACCGCGCTACCGGTCCTGGTCGGCCTGGTGGGCGCGATCTCCACGGGCTTCTGGCTCTTGCCCCAGCTCCTGGTGGCCCGAGTCGTCGTGACCCGGCGCCGCAAGCTGCCGATGGTCATCGCGATGACCACGGCCAGCCGGCTGAGCTGGGGTGTGCTGCTTGCCGCGCTCCTGCGCTACGAAGAGGTCGGTCCAGCCTCCACGGTGATCGCCGCGTACGTCTCGGTCGCCCTCTTCTGGTTCTTCGACAGCGTCGCCAGCCTGGCCTGGTACGACCTGATTGCCCGGGCGGTTCCCTCGACGGTACGTGGGCGGCTGTTCGGCCTCATGTCGTTGAGTGGGGGATCACTGGCCATCCTGAGCGGGCTGATCGTGCAACGCGTTGTCGGCAGGCCGGATCTCCCCTATCCAGCCGACTACCGGGTGTTGCTCATCGCCGCGATCGGGATCTTCGCGGTCGGCGTCGTGCCTCTGCTCTTCCTGGCCGAGCCTGAAGGCGAGCTCCCCCCACCGCCCGAGCCGCTGGCCGCGTACATTCGACGACTCCCCGGATTCCTACGCCATCGCCACGACTTCCAGCGGCTGGTGGGCGTTCAACTGCTCGTCGGCGCTTCCGGGCTGGCGGTGCCGTTCTACGCGCTGTTCGGGGTTCAGCAGCTCGGGGTCCCGGAGTCAGACGTCGGGGCATTCGTCGTCGGGGTCACCGTGGGCTCGACGCTTGGCGGCATGGCCTGGGGCTACCTGGGGGACCGTGGCCGAAAAGAGACCGCGATCAGGCTACTCGCGGGCTGCGCGGCGCTGGCGCCGGTCGTTGCGCTCGGCTTGCGGCTGGTGGCGCCCGTCCTTCCCGCGTCAACCGTCGGCGCCGTCCTGGTGGTCTCCTTCTTTTTCATCGGGTGCAGCCTTCGGGCGAGCTGGATCGCCTACGCCAACTACGTGATCGAGATCGCTGCTGCCCACGAGCGGCCGGTGCTACTCGGGCTGATGAACACGCTCGGGGGAACGCTGGCAGTGGCGCCCCCGATCGGCGGCCTTCTCGCCGGATGGTTTGGCTACGAGGCGACGTTCATGGCGGCGGCGGTGCCGGCACTCGCCGCGCTGGCGCTGAGTGGGCGGCTGGGAGCGGCCAGGAGAGCGGGTTGATCCCACCCCCTCTACCCCATGCCCGCCGTTCCTGAGCCGGGCCCCCACCAGAGGGGAAGGGGGACATGTGCGCTAATTCCGGCCTCGCATGGCGGCACCGGGGCCGACCTCACCCCCTGCCCCCTCTCGTTCCTGATGGGGGCGGGCGCGGAGAGGGGGAGCCGCCATCCCCCTCCCCGCGTCGGGTTCGGCTCAGGAACGGCGGGCAAGGGGGGAGAGGTCCGCGCCCTCGCCCCCGGGTGACCGTAAGTTAGCGCCTATGGGAAAGTAGCGGCGGGGGTGGGGTGCTCGGCGACTGAAGTCGCGAGCTACCGGTACGAAGCCTGCCTTCGCAGGCTACCGGAGTCGGCGCATTCGAGACACGAGCGCCGGTGGACGGCAACCGTGCGGACGAGTACAATGGAGCCACTCGCCAATCTTCATCAACCGCGCCGATCGGACAGCACACCCGGCGATAGGAGGCAGCGATGGATATCCTCGTCACTGGCGGCCGGCTCATCGACGGCACCGGCAACCCCTGGCGCCGGGCCGATGTCGGCATTACGGCTGATCGCGTCAGCCACGTCGCGCCGCCCGGCCGGCTTGACGCCGCCAACGCCCGCGAGGTCGTGGACGCGACCGGTTGTGTCGTCTGCCCCGGCTTCATCGACATCCAGAGCCACTCGCTCATCCCGTTGCTGACCGATGGGCGCTCGCTCTCGAAGGTCACCCAGGGCGTCACCACCGAGATCATGGGCGAGCTGTGGACGCCCGCCCCGTTCGGCGGCCGCCGATGGTCGGCCTTCCTGAGCGGGTTCGGCGTCGTCGGTGATGAGGAAGAGAGTCGCGCCCGGAACTGGACGCGCTTCCGCGACTGGCTGGACGACCTGGCCAGGCGGGGCGCCTCCGTCAACTTCGGCTCCTTCCTGGGCGGCGGGACTGTCCGCGAGTACGCGATGGGCTGGAGGGAGGGCGCGCCGACGGGCGACGAGCTGGCGCTGATGCAACGGATCGTGGCCGAGGCGATGGAGGACGGGGCGTTCGGCATCGCGCCGGCGCTGATCTACCCGCCCAGCTCGTACGCCACCGACGCGGAACTGGTGGAGCTGGCGCGCGTGGTTGGCCGGTACGGCGGTGTCTACATCGTCCATATGCGCTCGGAGGACGAGCATCTCCTGGACAGTATCTCGGCGACGATCCATTTGAGCCAGCGGGCACAGGTAGCCGTCGAGATCTACCACCTCAAGGCGATGGGCAGGCCCCACTGGCCGAAGATGCCCGAGGTCGTCGCCCTCGTCGACCGGGCGCGAGCCGAGAGGGTGGACATCACCGCCGGTATGTACCCCTACGTCGCGAGCGGCACCGGCCTGGGCGCCGCGCTGCCCGGCTGGGCACAGGCCGACGGCAAGCTGATGGAGAACATCCGTGACCCGGCGACCCGCGCTCGCATTCGGGCCGAGATCCTCGACCCGGGCAGCCGCGGGAGCCTGGCGGGGCCGGCCGGTATCCTGGTCGTGGGCCTGCGGCAGCCCGAGCACCAGCCACTCAACGGCCAGACGCTGGCGGCCATCGCCACAGCGCGCGGGCAGGACTGGCCCGACGCGCTGATGGACCTCGTATCGGCCGAGGGGCCGTGGGTGTTCGCGGTCTATTTCACGATGGCCGAAGAGAACCTGGCACTCCAGATGCGCCAGCCGTGGATCAAGTTCAGCACGGACGCCGGCGGACTGGACCCCGTACGGACCGGGGGAGAGCTGGCCCACCCGCGCGCCTACGGCACGTACCCGCGCGTGCTGGGCAAGTACGTCCGCGAGCAGAATGTCATCCCGCTGGAGGACGCCATCCGCAAGATGACCGGCGCGGTGGCCGACCGGCTGGGTCTGCGCGACCGGGGGCAGGTGCGGCCGGGCTTCTACGCCGACGTTGTGGTCTTCGACCCGGCGACGGTGACCGATCGGGCGACCTTCGCCGATCCCCACCGGCTCTCGGCCGGCATCCGCGACGTCTGGGTGAACGGGCGACGCGTGCTGGCCAATGGAGTGCACACCGGGGCAAAGCCTGGCCGGCCGGTGTATGGGCCGGGGCGCCGGGGCCCCACGGCCTGGTGAACCACGGGCAGTTGCGGTAGGATAGGGGCATCGTGGGACACTTGAGAGGGGTGCGGATGGGCGAGCAGGACATACAGGAAGCCATTGACCAGGCTGCTAGTCGCGCCGGTCAGGAATTCGTGGCGTGGTTAAAGGCCAACCCGGGCTTCACATTCGAGGAGATGGAGGAGCAGATGCTGCTCATTCAGCGGCGACTGGTTGCCGAGATCGTGAGCGGCGTGCGTGCCCGACGAGCAGCCGCGGTGCTGAGGGAGGGAAACGTACTCCCCGGTGGGGCACCAACCCTGACCGACCCCTCGGCCGGTGGCGAAGCCGGCCTCAGCGGCGGAGGGATGAGTTAGCATCCGTCCGCCCGCGCTTTGCCCGCCGCGATGATGGACTGCGCCGGGGCTCACGGGGACTCCCGCTTGTGTGCTATACTGGTCCTACCTACCGCAGCGCCCGATCTGCGTTCATCCGTGGTTTCCTGACGTCCTGTTCGGAGGTTGCTCACCGTGGCCGAGATGACTTCCCGCGAGCGGATCAAGACGACCCTGCGCCGGCAGGCGCCCGACCGGGTGCCTATGCTCGACCTCACCTTCTGGCCCGACACGCTCGATCGCTGGCATAAGGAGGGCCTGCCGCTGGGGGTGAACCCCTGCGACTACCTGGGGATGGACCATCTCAGCCGGCTCTCCTTCGACACGACTCTCCGGCTGCCCACCCGGACGATCGAGGAGACCGCCGAGTGGGTCATCTCCACCGACTCCAACGGCGCCACCCGCCAGCGCTGGAAGCGCCGCTACGCCGTTCCAGGCCACACCGAGCCAACCATCCGCGGTCGGGCCGACTGGGAGCGCGTGAAGGACAACCTCCGGCCCGACCCGGTCCGCCTGGTCGAGAACGTCAACGGTGGCCGCTTCGACAACCAGCTCCTGGTCCACCGCCTGCGCGAGCAGATGGGCGCCTACCGGGTGGTGTGGCCGCGCGACCCGGTCTGGTTCACGCTGGAGATGATGGG
>JACPQP010000219.1 GCA_016190465.1 Chloroflexota bacterium | reverse complement strand
TCCCCTACCCCCGCCCCCGCCTGGCAGTTGGGGGTGATCCCGCGCTTTCGGCGGATGCGGAGCCGTCGCGCGGCGGTGGACTACGAGCAGTTCGACTACATCGCGGCGGTGCGGCGTCTGGAGTCGCAGATCGCGGCGATCGTCGAGGGGCGCGACGGTCGGCCCGGACTGGCGGCGATCCTGACCATGCGCCGCTTTGGCACGCTTGATCCGTGGCGCCGGCCGCGTCGCTTCCGACGGGGCGACACCGGCGAGATCGACGGCGACCACCCCGAGAACCTGCTCGTCGATCCATCCATCGCCTTCCTGCGGGGGCTGCGCCGGCATCGCGATGAGGGCCAGAAGGACTTCGCCAACGTGATCCTGCTCGACGTCAGTGGCAGCGTCGTCCAGCGGGGCTACCCGAGCCGAAAGTTCGACCAGGTCGTCGACACGATGGTCGTGTTCTGCGAGGTGCACGAGCGGCTGAAGCTGCCCTACCAGCTCATGTGCTTCAGCGAGACGCCGACGGTGCTGCGCAGCTTCGCCGAGTGCCGCTACGAGAGCCTCTACCTCGATCCGACGTCCGCCCACGTCATCAAGGACTTCAGCGAGCTGGTCCGGCAGATGTACCTGCTGGAGCACACCGAGACGCTGGACGCGTCGGCCCTTCGCCAGGCGCTGGCCAGCGCTGGCGCTCAGCGCGGGCTCAAGACAATCCTGGTCGTCACCGACGGCATCAGCAGCGATCGCTCCGAGTTGTGGTCGACGCTGGGTGAGATCGAAACGCGGAACGAGCTGGTGCCCGTGGGCGAGCGCCTCCAGGTGCTTGCCTTCGGGGTGGGACTGGCCGAGCAGGAGTTTCGCGCGTCCTACGAGCCGGTCGTCCACGGGCACCGTCTGCGCTGTTCCCGTGGCCGCCCCGTCCGCGACTTCGACCTGCTGCCGGCCATCGTCTGCGACGTGCTCGAGGAGCGGATCCGGACGGCGTAGGGCGACGAGGAAGCCCCCGATGCCCCCATCTGCCTGCATGTTTGGCCCTTGACCTTCCAGTTGCTGGAAGGTGTATGCTGGCGATCGAGGAGGTGAACTACTGTGCAGAAGCGACAGCACATTGGCGAACTGGCCCGTACGGTGCAGTTGTCGCCAAAGACTATCCGGTACTATGAGGAGATAGGGCTTCTGCCTCGGGCGCAACGGAATGGTGTGGGCTATCGCCTCTACTCGCCCAGCGACGTCGAGCGCCTGAGCTTCATCCGCCGCGCCAGGCTGCTGGGGCTGCCTCTGCGGGACATCAAGGGCCTTGTCGGCTACGCTACGTGCGGTGAGTGCGGGCACCTGCGGCAGCATCTCCTCGGTTTGCTCCGCGCCAAGCGTGCCGAGATCGCCCGTCAGGTCGATGAGCTGCGATCCTTGAAAGCTGACCTTGAGCGCTTGGAGGTGGAGAGCGGCGCCGGGCTCGACTCGCAGGAGTGGAGGGAAGGGGCAGACATCTCCTGCTCTTGCCTGGATTTCTTCGCAGGGTCCGGCGAGGCGAGACCGAATGAGATCGACTGACGAATCCCCCGTCGCGGCCGAGCGGGTAATGGTGATCGCCGCGCACCCAGACGATGCAGAGATCCAGTGCGGCGGCACCGTAGCAAGGTTGGCTCGAGCGGGCGCCAAGGTATCCTACGTGCTCTGCACCAGTGGCAATCGGGGCAGCGACGATCCTGCGGTTAGCTCGCAGGAGTTGGCCCTCGTGCGCGAGGAAGAGCAGCGCGCGGCAGTCCGGCAGTTGGGGGTGGAGAGGGTGACTTTCCTGGGGCACGACGACGGCGACCTGGGGTTCGTCCAGCCTCTCCTGCGTCAGAAGATCACGCGCCTGCTGCGGGAGGAGCGTCCCGATGTCGTCTTCACCCACGACTTCCTCGCTGGGCTGTCTTCGTACGAGGTCTGCTACCTGCACCCCGACCACCGCGCTACCGGCGCGGCCGCTTTCGAAGCGTCTTTCTTCTGCGCGCCCGGTCCCCTCTTCTATCCAGAGCAACTGGCCGAGGGTCTGAGACCGCGGCGGGTGGCAGCGATGTACCTGTTCATGAGCGACCGCCCCGACTCTTACGTGGACATCTCGGACAGTCTGGAGACGAAGATCAAGGCGATCGCCTGCCACGTCAGCCAGTGGGGTGACCATCCGGACCTCACCGGGTTCTTCACCGAGCTGGCCGAGCGATTGGGGCGGGGGCGGGGCCTGCGCTTCGCCGAGGCGTTCAAAGTGTTGAGGCCCTAGGGGTGGTGCGCCGACCAACTCGAGAGCTGGGGGTCTACGCGGGGAGCCTGGACCTCCTGCTCTTCTACCTGCCCCTGGCGGCCAGCGGGCTGCTGATAACTCTACAGCAGCCGGTGGTTGGCGCCGGCATCGCCCGGTCCCGTGAGCCCGCCGTGCAGCTCGCCGCTTACGGGGTCGTGTTGAGCCTCATCGTGCTGCTGGAGAGCCCGATCCAGATGCTGCTCCAGACCTCCACGGCGCTAGTAGCCGATGCTCGCTCGTTCCAGTTGGTCAGCCGTCTGACGCTTTTGGCGGGGCTGGCCCTCAGCGGCCTTGGGCTCGCGCTCTTCGTCACGCCCCTGGCGGTTCTCGTCACCGATGATCTTCTCGGCCTGCCTTCGCAGGTGGGCGCGGCCACGCGGGCTGCGCTCTGGGTCATGGTGCCCTGGCCGCTGGCGGTGGCCTGGCGCCGGTTCTACCAGGGGGTTCTTGTCGGTGCCGGCCGGGTCGGGGCGGTGAGCTGGGCAACACTCTGTCGGCTGGTGGCCATCGGGCTGACGGTGAGCGTCGGGCTGGCCCTTGCCGCTCCGTTGCCCGGCGCCCTCCTTGGGAGCATCAGTCTGCTGGCGGGCGCTGTCGGTGAGGCCGCGATGGTAACCTGGTGGGCCCGGCCCGTGGTGCGGCAGATGCTTGCCGACCCCTTGAAGCGGGAAGATACGAGACTAACCTTTGCCGGCCTGCTCTCCTTCTACGCTCCCCTGGCCATCACTTCGGTGATGACCGTCCTCGTCTGGCCGATCATCAGCGGCGCCCTGGCGCGAGGGCGATCTCCTGTCCTATCTCTGGCTGCCTGGCCGATCGCTCTTGGGGTATGGTGGCTCTTCGGGACGCCTCTCCAGATGCTGCAACAAGCGGTGATCGCTGCACTGACGAGTGGAGTCGCCAGGTCGGCGGTGAGCAGCCTCACCCTGGCAGTCGGAGTATCGGCGAGCTTCCTGCTCGCAGCGACTTCGCTTTCACCGCTCCTGGACCTCTTCGTCACATGGATGATCGGTGCTCCACCCGAGCTAACGAAGGCGGTGGTGGCTACCATGCATGCTATGATCCCCCTACCACTCCTGGCGACTCTGCAGGCGCGCTTGCAGGGCGAGTTGATCGCGCGTGCGATGACCCGGCAGGTACGCACGGCAACGGCTGTGAACTTTGCTGCGCTCACGCTCGTGTTACTTGCGGGTACTCGATGGGGAATGCGAGAGGGTACCCAGTTGGCCGCAGCCAGTCTTGTGGTCGCCGTCGCCGTGGAGGTCGCGGTGCTGCATCGCTACGTCAGGGCCGCTCCGCTATCACCCGAGGTGCGCGTGGGCCCAGCAGTAGTGACGGAGTAGCCGCACCAAGCGAGCCGGCGGTGGTGGCAAAGTAGTGTTCAGGCGGCAAAAGCAGACAGTTGGTGGGTTGGCAGTTCGACGGCAGGCGGTGTAACATGCCGTTATGGTGAGCACGCCGGGTTTACCTGTCTGAAGGCGGGCGAGCGTCATCAGCGGAACGGCATGCACCGGGAAGGGGGGATCCATGCTCACCAGCTACGCCGAAGCGCTCCGCATCGCGGTCCAGGCGGCCCGCGTGTCGGGCGAGATCCTCCGGACCGAGTTTCACCGCCCCGGAGGGCCACGGGGCCGTCACGATCACGCCCCGGTCGACGTCGAGGCGGAGACGGCCATTCGCGAGCGTCTGTTGGGCGCCTTTCCCTCCTTTGGCTTTCGCGGGGAGGAGACGGGGTTCCGGTCCGGACAGGAGCCGATCCACGTGTGGGTCGTCGATCCCAACGATGGGACGAGCGCCTTTGTGAAGGGCTTTCGGGGCTCCAGCGTCTCCATCGCGCTCCTGCGCGAGGGCATTCCCATCCTCGGCGTCGTCTACGCCTTCGCCGCGCCCGACGACGATGGCGACCTCTTCGCCTGGGCCGAGGGGTGTGGTCCGCTAACCAGGAATGGCCAGGTCGTGAACCGCCCGCCGTGGCCAGGCTCGCTGGGTGAGTACACGGTTGCGCTCGTCTCTCACCGGGCGGACCGGAACCCGGCGGCCAGCGCGCGTTGCGCGGCGCCAGGGCGTTTCCGCAAGGTGCCGGGGATCGCCTATCGCCTGGCGCTGGTCGCCGCGGGCGAGGCGGATGCCTGCGTCTCGCTCAGCGGCCCCGGGGCGGTGGACTACGCCGCCGGCCACGCTCTGCTTCGCGGTGTCGGCGGGGCGTTCCTCGATCAGAGTGGTTGGGCCGTGGTGTACTCCCCGGATGGGCGCAGCTACTCGCCCTGCTGCTTTGGCGGTGCTCCGGGGATCGTCGAGGAGTTGGTGCGGCGGCCGTGGAATGAGGTGCTCGCCGGCCCGAAGACCACCGAGGTTGCCTCCATTCCCGGACTCGGTCTGGTGGCGCTCGAACCTGGCCGCGCGGTGGAGGACGTCGGGCTGCTGCGCCGGGCCCAGGGGTGCCTCCTCGGGCAGATCGTCGGCGACGCACTGGGTGGCATGGTCGAGTTCCAGCAGGGCGAAGCGATTCGGCGGTCCTATCCAGAGGGTGTTCGAGAGCTCCAGAATGGCGGCCACTGGCACACCCTTGCCGGGCAGCCAACCGATGACTCCGAGCTGGCGTTGATGCTGGCGCGCTCGATGGTGGCTCAGGGGAAGTACGACCGAGAGGTCGTGGCCAGCGCCTACCGGCGCTGGTACGACTCCGACCCATTCGATATTGGCTTCACCACGAGTCAGGCGCTCGGCGCGGCGACGAAAGCCGACGTGGCCGCGAGGAGGGCAGCCGAGCGGATGGCCAGCGCGGCCTCGACCACGAGCCAGGCCAATGGCTCGCTGATGCGGATCAGTCCGCTCGGGATCTGGGGGCACCGCCTCCCGCCGGATGAGCTGGCGGGCTACGCGCGGGCCGACAGCGCCCTGACCCATCCCCATCCGGTCTGCCGGGACGCCTGCGCCGTCATCACGGTCGCCGTAGCCCGGGCGATTGCCACGGGCGGCGAGGCGGCGACGATCTATCAAGATGCGCTCGCCTGGGCTGAGGCCGCTCAGGTGGAACCGAGGGTCCTACGAGCCCTGCGATTTGCCGCCGAACGCCCGCCGATCGACTATCAGACGCAGCAGGGGTGGGTGCTCATCGCCCTCCAGAACGCCTTCTACCGACTGCTCCATGCGGCGAGCCTGGAAGAGGGCGTGGTCCAGACGGTGATGGCGGGGGGTGACACCGACACGAACGCGGCCATCGCCGGGGCGCTCCTGGGCGCGGTCCACGGGCGGGAGGCGGTTCCCTTCCAGTGGCGGCAGATGGTGCTGAGCTGCCGGCCGCTGAAAGGGATGGTGGGGAGCCACCATCCCCGCCCCACCGTATTGTGGCCGGTAGATGCGCTGGAGCTTGCCGAGCGGCTGCTGCTTGTACACTCTCGGGCGAACGGCTAGCCGAGGGTTAGCAGCCATCTGCCCGAACCGATCTGATCAACCACCATCTGGAATGGCTGCTGCCTATCGGGCCTGACGATCAGGCAAACGAGTGGATGAGATACTGCTTGATGTACTTGCCCTGCCAACCGTGATCAGGCATCATGACTTCCGTAAAGTAACTACTCAGCGGGGTGGCCTCGAATGGCTCATGTTAGCCTTCATGTTAACCGCGGCAGCGCCGCGACACGGGCGTTACGATGGTTGACATGAACGCTATATTAACCCCCCACCTGAGGTTACCCCGTAAATGGGATACGGAACCGTAAATGGAGGACCGTATGGACGCTCTCACCGAGCGACTTGAGGTGCCGGTATCCCCGAATACCGTGCACCTGCTCCGACCAGAGGCCCGGCGGCGCGGCGTCCCCGTGGCTCACGTCGTGCGCGAGGCCATCGACCTCCTGCTGGAGCAGGACCGCCGGGTTCGGTTGAGAGCAGCGGAGGCGCTTTTTCAAGTTGGTGCTCCGGTTGCCGACTGGGACCAGATGAGGAGAGAGATCGAAGAGGCTCTCATCACCGCGGATACCGGATTCGGTGCGGTGCCGGGAATCCGTCGCACTGATCCCTCCATGTTCCCGATCGACCGGGCGCCGGGTGACGCCGAGTAAGCGGTGAGGCTGGAGAGGCGATCGGTCGCAGCTCGCGGCGAAGGTGCGGTCGCGAGCGTCGTGCTGCTGGGGCGGGCACGAGATATGCAGCCCTCTCCGATCCTGTAAGTTTGGCACGTGATCAGACAACCGCATCAGGAGGAGGCAAGCGTTCAGGCGACAGCGATCAGCTCCCGGTGTGTGGCCAGGCAGGCGATGCGAGTCTCCACGACCGGTGTTGGCGCCGCGATCGACGGGATCGGCAGAGGGTCGCTGCCGGCGTCCGCCGCTAACCGTTGATCGCCGATGGCTGGACGCTTGCGGGAGGAAAGAGTATATGGACACGCATCTGCGTACTGGCCAGCGTGAGCGCGAGGTGATCGTTCCCGCGGGTGCGGCTCGTCTGGGCGGCTTCCTCGGACTGCCAGAGACTGCCTATGGAGTGGTCCTCTTCGCGCACGGGAGCGGGAGCGGCCGCTTCAGCCCGCGCAACACCTTCGTGGCGCGCTATCTACAGAGCGCCCGGCTGGCGACCTTGCTGGTGGACCTGCTAGAGGAGCGTGAGGCCGGCGACCGGCGCCTCGTGTTCGACATCGAGTTTCTGGCCGAACGGCTCTCGATCGCGACCGACTGGCTGCGTCAGGAGCCAGAGACTCGCGACCTTCCGGTGGGCTACTTCGGGGCCAGCACTGGTGCTGCCGCGGCGTTGGTGGCCGCGGCCCGGCGGCCAGAGGAAGTTCGTGCGATTGTCTCGCGCGGCGGTCGTCCCGATCTGGCCGGATCGTACTTGCCCCGGGTGCAGGCGCCCACGCTCCTCATCGTGGGCGGCGACGACGAGCCGGTCATCGCGCTGAACGAACAGGCCATGCAGGGGATGGGCTGCCCGAAGCAACTGGTGATCATCCCGGGCGCAACGCATCTCTTCGAGGAGCCGGGGGCGCTGGAGGAGGTTGCGCGTTTGGCCGAGCGCTGGTTCGCGCAGCACCTCGAGCGACATTAGCCGACGCGGAAGTGGGCGATCAGGTCGTCGGGGAGATCGATGCCCATCCCCGGGGTGGTCGGGAAGGCGATGGCTCCGTTCACTACGGGCAGCCCGAAGTCCTGGATCGCCTTCCGCAGCGGCGACCAGTGGACCTGGGCCGGCGAGAACTCGACGATGGGGCTGATCGGCGAGAATGCCGCGAACTGCGCGGTGGCTGCGCCCAACACCTGGGTTCCCCAGTTCCCCGGACAGACCAGCACGCCTCGGGATTGCGCCATCTCGAGGATGCGCATCGCTTCGGTCAGGCCGCCGCAGGTCGTCATGGAGGGACTGGACGACCTGCACCAGGCCCCGGTCCATTGGGTCGAGGAACTCCCAGCGAGTGACGGCATGTTCGCCTGCGGCGATGCGCACGGGCGACCGGTGGGCCAGTCGCGCGTAAGCGTCGAGCGAGTCGACCGGGAAAGGTGTCTCCAGGAAGAAGACGTCGTGCTCGACGAGCCTCGCGACGACGCTCGCGGCCGTGCCGACGTCGTTCCAGAGGTAGCCGACGTCGACGCAGAGGATTCGCTCCGGTCCAAGCTCCTGGCGCGCCAGTCGCGCCAGCTCGACGATGGTCTCTGGCGACGAGCGCATCGGCTCGATCTTCACCGCCCGGAACCCGAGGTCGCGGAGTGTGATGACCTTCTGCAGTTGCTGGTGAATCACGCTTTGGGCGTCCTAGTCGCGCGAGACGATCGTGCAGTACGGGATGACCTCCTGCCGCTGTGACTCATCGTAGATCTGGTGAGGCGAGCGCTCGCCGCCGCCAAGGAGTTGATAGACCGGGCGGCCGGTTGCCCTGCCGTAGATGTCCCAGAGGGCTACATCGACGGCGCCGATGCAGATGATGGCCCAGCCGCGACGGTTGCCGTGGAGCATGCTGTTGTATAGCCTTGTCCACAGGCGCTGGGGTGGGATCGGGTCCTCACCGACGAGCCAGTGACCGAAGAAGGACTCGTGCCCATCCAGCGCTGCCCGCGCCACGCCCGGAGGTACCGCGAAGACCTCCGAGAGACCACTGATCCCTTCGTCGGTGTGGATACGCAGGAGGGCCATCTGGCGAATGGGCGCGTCGACCGGCTCCGCGGGCGCCGGATCGCCAAGCACGATCACTTCAGTTCTGGTGATCTTCACGGTTCCTCCGCCAAGGCCTCGGCAGGTAGCGAGTTGGGAGCAGCATTGCCACTCTCTCTCGTTGCTTGCGATCACGAGTCACCAGGATGCTGCCGAAGCGCAGGGCGACAGCGGCATAGACCGAATCGCGTGGCAACGCGCTAGCGCTGCATCGCGGAGTCATCACATGCCGTACAGCTTCCGCAGCCCTTCGAGCGAGAATTCGGGGCTGTTCACGTAGCTGATGATCTTGCCCTCCCGGCTGCGGACCTTCTCCACTTCGTCGGCCACCCGCTCGGCGACCTCGGCCGGTATGACGACGATGCCGTTCGCGTCACCATGGAGCAGGTCGCCGGGTTGCACCCAGCACCCGTGGAGCTGAACCGGCAGGTTGACGTCGATGATGCCGAAATTGCCGTGCGAGACGACCGGTCCCGGGGCGAAGAACTGAAAGCCGAGCGCGCGGACCTCGGCCAGATCACGCACGCCGCCGTCGGTAACCAGTGCGATCGCGCCGAGCCGCCGAGCGGTGTTCGCCATCACGTCGCCACAGTGACAGGAGCGCCGTGGCTCGGGACCCACGTCCTTGACGACGATCACGACCGGTTTCGGCGACGCATCGACCGCTTCCCACAGCTTCAGCATCCCGGCCCGGCCGCGAGGTTTTCCGGGTGTCGTGCTGTCGGCAGTCGCCGTCACCGCGTAGCCCAGGGTGATGCCGAGCTCGGGGAATTGACAGCGGACGTCCATGGTGGGGAAACCCACGGTTCGGTCGCGTACTTGAAACGCCTCGATGGCGTTGGCGACCGTTGGCGAATCGATGGCGCGCAGGACCGCGAGCTGTTCGGGGGTCAGGATAGCTGACATGCCAGTTACTCCATCTCTGAAATGCTCCAGGCGGGCATGCGTCTACCATACCAGATTCTGGCGATTCGTCAACGTTGCACGTGAAACGACAGGGGGAACTTGCTGCCAGACGCATCTGCTCAAAGGCTTCGGACGGCGTCCTCGATCTGACGAGTCAGCTCCAGATACGAGGAGTCTCGGAGCCAGAGCGGACGACCGATCTCCACGGCCGCCGGGCCGGGCCGAAGCCGGCGAGCGCCGGGCGGCAGGATCTGGAACAGCCCTTCGACTCTCAGGGGGACCACCGGCACCTTCAGGTTGGCGGCAAACACGCCAATTCCCTCACGGAAAGGGTTCATCTCTCCAGTCCGCGTCCGGGTGCCCTCGGGGAAGATCAGCACGTTCCAGCCATCGTCCACCAACTCCCCGGCGTAGCGCAGGCTGGCTCGGAACCCTCGGCGGTGCGGTAGCAGGAAGACGTTGAATAGGGTCGTCGCGATCTCATAGGCGGCTCGCCTGGCGAGCCATCCCAGCGGGTGGGACACGGGCACCTCGAAGTACTCCGCCCAGGCAGCGGGGGCGAGGCGTTCGCGAAAACGGGGCGGCAGAGCCAACAGGATCGCCGCCGCGTCCAGATAGCTGGTGTGGTTGGACACGAAGAGGGCCGGGCCCTCCAAACCGGCCAGGTTCCCCTCTCCTGTGACGTGGAATGGTCGGCAGACCAGCCGGAGCGCAGGAAAGAGGCCGAGCTGCCAGAATGCCTGACGGAGGAGCGCGACCAACCTGCCGCGCGTCCAGCGACGGATTCGAAGGAGGCGGGTCGGAGATGGCTCCTCTTTCACCATGCGCTCGATCTCGCGCACTCGCGTCCCACCTGTCAGCGCGTCTTCGTCCACCTCCGCGTTCAACTCCTGCTCCAGCAGTGAGGCGACCGCCAGTCGCTCGACTGACCCCAACCCGAGGTCGAGCCCCAGGGCCGCGTCCGAGCGCACTTGTTCCACCGGGAGCCCGGCGACCTGCGCCAGCACCTGGCGAACGGTCGTGAGCGGTTCTCGTACACCTGAAGGAGCAACGCCGGGCTCACCAGCCTCGAGTTGGGGCAAGGTGGCCAGCACCTGGGCGCGGCGGACCTTCAACAGAGGGGTCCGCGGGAAGTCCGGGAAGGGCCAGACGGTGTATCCCTGGGTCTGCTGGCTCGGTCCCAGGAGACAGTTCGCTTGCTCTACCGCCTGCCGAGGATCGAAGGTCCGCTGGTCGTGGGGAAGCAACACCGCGAAGATGCGCCCTCGCCACCACACGACACAGCTATCCCGCACGCCGGGTTGCTGGTTCAAGGCGTGCTCCACATCCTCCGGGAAAACGTTGACCCCGGCCGGGGTCACGATTACCTCTCTCTTCCGGCCAGCGATGTACAGGTGGCCATCGGCGTCGAAGTGCCCGAGGTCACCGGTCCGCAGCCAGCCATCCGTGAACGCCGTAGCGGTCGCCTCTGGGTTGCAGTAGTATCCGGGCGTCACGTTGGGGCCTCGCACGAGCACCTCGCCATCCGGAGCGATCCGCACGGCAACCTCCGGGAGGGGACGGCCCACCGATCCGATGCGGTGGGCGTCCGGTAGATTGCAGGCGACCACAGGAGACGCCTCGGTCAGTCCGTACCCCTGGAGGACCACGAAGCCCAGCCGCTCCCAGGCGCGTTCCAGATCTGGCTCGAGCGCTGCCCCACCCGAGATCAGGTACTTCCACCGACCGCCAAGGCGGTGGTGGATCGGCCAGAAGAGGAGGCGTCGCAGGGGAAAAGGGACATGGGGAGCGAGGGAGTCCAGCAGGTGGAACAGGGGTGTTCCCCCCGGAATCCGGCCGATGTCTCGCTGAAGCTGCTCGCGGAGCACCTGAAGCAAGCGCGGGACCGCTACCACGGCAAGAATCGACTCACGGGTGAGGGCTTCCAGGATCGCGGTTGGCTTGAGCGTCTCCAGGTAGACTACTTGCCCGCCCCGAGCTAGGGGCACAAGAAGGCCGACCTGCTGCTCGAGCATGTGGCTCAGTGGCAGCAACGAGAGAAAGCGCAACCATGGCTCCCGGGGGAGCACGCTGTTCAGGGCCGAGAGGTTTGCCGACAGGTTGCGGTGCGTCAGCATGACCCCCTTGGGAGTGCCGGTGGTGCCCGAGGTGTAGACAATCTCGGCCAGGGTCTCCTCCCCAACTGCTGGCCACAGTGGAGACTCGACCGATTCCTGCACGATTGCGTCGAGATCGTCGACGAAGCAATGGGGAACCGGAAGCCCTGGATCGGGCTGGAACCGGCCGCAGACGATCAGCCGCGCCTCTGTTTGGGATTGGACCGCGCGTAGAAACTCGAGCGGCGAGCGTGGGTCTATCGGCACGGCCACGATCCCTGCGCGGAGGCATCCGAGTAGCGCCATCACCCAGTAGGGGCTGTTGGGCGCCCGGATCAGGACGCGATCTCCCGGACGGAGCCCCTGACGCAAGAGGTGGACTGCCATCCGGTCAGCGCTCTGGCCGAGCGCGTCGTAGCTCCAGACGAAGCGTCTGACGTCCGTGCGGTGGACAAGGGCCGGCTGCGGACCAAAGCCCCGGATGGTTTCCAGGAGATCGAGGACCGTGGACGGGGTCACGGCTCTGGCTCCTCGCCGAGGAGAAGGACGACCGCCGCCACCGCATAGTCCCCTTCGTGGCTGATCGAGAGGTCCAGGTCCTGGATAGCCAGGTGGCCGAGGCTGCCACCCAGTCGTAGGGACGGACGGCCAGAGGCCGCCATGATCACCTCGACCGCCAGCCAGTCCGGCCCAATTCCAACCGCTTTGAAGAAGGCCTCCTTGGCTGCCAGAACGCCTGCCAGGTGCTCGATCCGGGTGTCGGCCACTTCTGACGGATGGAACGCACGCTCCAGGAAGGCTCGCTCTTTTGTCAAGCGCGCCGCGCGGGGAATAGATACCAGATCAATGCCAATCCTCTGCCTTGCCGCCAGCATCGGTCTCCATGGGCCGAGCCGAGCAACGTGGTCACCTCCCCGCGCTCGTGTAGTCCCCGTCCCGCTGCCCACACGTGTCTCCGCTGAGTTCGCGCAACTATCGTGCCGGTTCCGGTGGTAGGCCCTCTATCGAGCGAGATACCTGCGAGCCAGATACAGGCGAGCCACATGCGAGCGATAGACTGGGCGCCCCACGGGCTGTTGATCGCTGCGCGGTTCTCCCCCATTCGTCCCCTTCGTTTTTCCCGTGCTATAATCCATCCCGGCTCTCGCGGCTTGTCGTCGCGCCGAGCAGCCGACTTGTTTCCTCCGGAGCAAACGTACGTGACAGCTACAGCGGATACCCCCGATCTGACTCCCCGCCCCGTGAGCGCATCACGCATCACGATGAGCGAACTGATGCAGCCCACCGACGCAAACCCATCGGGCAACGTTCACGGTGGGGCGATCATGAAGCTGGTTGACACGGCCGCGGCCGTCGTCGCCCAAAAGCACGCCCGCTGCCGGGTCGTCACCGCTAGGATCGACAGCATGAGCTTTCTTCGGCCGGTCTACGTCGGGGAGCTGGTCACCGTCAGCGCAGCGGTGAATGAGGTCGGCCATACCTCGCTGGAGGTCGGCGTGCGCGTCGACGCGGAGAACCTGTTGACCGGCGAGGTCCGGCACGTGTCTTCGGCCTACCTCGTCTTTGTTGCCCTCGATCGCGCGGGGCGTCCCCGGCCAGTTCCGCCGCTCATCGTCGAGACGACGGAGGAGCGCCGGCGGATGGCCGAGGCGAAGCTGCGTCGGGAGCACCGTCTGCGGGGTGAGGAGGCGGTGCGCACCCTGCGGGGAAGTGGCGTTGGCCGGCGACAGGCGATGAGCCCCGCCCCGGGCCGGCAGGCGCTGGTGATTGGCCATCGGGGCGCCGCGGGCTCCGCACCCGAGAACACGCTTGTCTCGTTCGAGCGGGCGATGGAGATCGGCGTCGACGTCGTCGAGTTGGACGTCCATCGCTCGCTCGACAACCACCTCGTCGTCATCCACGACCACACGCTCGACCGGACGACGAACGGGACAGGTCTGGTCTGTGAAAAGCTGGTCGAGGAGCTACGGGCGCTGGACGCTGGCGGCTGGCGGGGCGCCGAGTTCGCGGGCCAGCGCGTGGTGACGTTGGACGAGGTGCTGGCGTGGGCGCGCGGGCGGACGCGCATCGCCATCGAGATCAAGAACGGGCCAATCCTCTACACCGGTATCGAAGAGCAGATCATCGCGGCGCTGGCGGAGCATAGCATGACTGATGCCGCCATCGTGGTCTCGTTCGATCACCTCAGTATTCGACGCATTCGCGAGCTCAGCAGCATCGTGGCGACCGGGGTTCTCTATGCGGCCCGGCCGGTTGACCCGGTTGCGCTGGCGACGGCGGCGGGCGCGGATGCGCTCTTGCCGCAGTGGGCCCAGCTCACGGAGGCCGACATTGAGGCGGCCCATCGGGCCGGGCTTGCGGTCGTTCCCTGGACTGTCAACGATTCCGGTATCGCTCGACGGCTACTTGAGATTGGCGTGGATGGGATCACCTCCGACTGCCCGGAGCAGCTCCTGCCGCTTCTTGGCGAGGGCTGAGGTGACAGGATCGCCGACTGGGGCCGGCAACAGCGACTGGATAAGTCTTGGAGTTGGGGCTGGTCGACAGGTATCCTTCCTGGACAAGGGCTTCGTGCGCGTCGACCAGCAATTGTGGTATCACGGAAGGGGAGTGAGGGGGTGGTCACTCATCGCGGCGGGCTCGGGCGCGGGCTGAGTGCGCTGATTCCCGGTGGGAACGCCGGGCCGCACGAGGTCGAGCTGAATCAGATCTCACCCAATCCGCGGCAGCCTCGGCAGCGGATTGATCCGACCGGGCTGGCTAGCCTGGCTGAATCGATCCGCGAGCACGGCCTGCTCCAGCCATTGGTCGTCACTGAGGCTGCGGCGCAGGCCGGTCAGTACGTGCTGATCGCTGGCGAGCGGCGCTGGCAGGCTGCGCAGATGGCCGGCCTCACGCGAGTGCCGGTCCTCGTCAAGGAAGCCACGCCCGAGCAGATGCTCGCACTAGCCCTCGTCGAGAACATCCAGCGCGCCGACCTGAACCCCCTGGAGGAGGCGGCGGCGTTCAAGCAGTTGATCGAGGAGTTCGGCCTCACGCAAGAAGAGGTCGCCCGCCGGATCGGGCGCAGCCGCGTGGCCGTCACGAACTCGCTGCGGCTCTTGCAGCTCCCGGAACCGGCGAAAGTTGCGCTGGCCGAAGGGCAGATCAGCGAGGGCCACGCCCGGGCGCTGCTTGGCACGGAGAGCGCGGCCGTACTCTCCGCCTGTCTTCGGCGCGTGGTCGACGATGGATTGTCCGTCCGTGAGACCGAGGAACTGGTGCGCCGGGCCCGGCGCACCGAGGAGTCAGCCGCAGAGCGTGAAGCGATCGCCACGGCGCCAGATACCCAGGCGATTGAGGCTGCGTTGCAGGAGGTGCTTGGCACCCGAGTGAATCTCTACCGCTCCTCCCGGGGTGGTCGCCTGGTGATCCATTTCTACACGGAGGAGCAGTTGCAGGGGCTGTATGACTTGCTGATGAGCGCGGGACGTCAGTGATTCACGTGAAACAAGCGCCCCGTGCTACGTCCCCTGAAGCGCCTGCACACGGAATGACTCGAAAGCGACGATCAACTCGGGCATCGCCCGGTCGAACGCCGCGACGACCGCCGGATGAAACTGGGTGCCACTCCCTTCCCGGATGACCCGAGCGGCCTCCTCGATGGGGACCGCCTCCTTGTAGTACCGTCTCGACGTCAGCGCATCGAACACGTCCGCGACGGCCAGAATCTTACCTCCCCGCGAGATCTCGTCGCCACGCAGGCCCCACGGCCCCCCGTGCCCGTCGGGTCGCTCATGGTGCTGTGACGCCGCGTCCGGAATCCGACGCCACGACCGAGGGAAACGAATCCGCTGGAGGATCTCCTTAGTGTACCGGGCGTGCTGCCGCATGACCAGGTATTCCTCGGGCGTGAACCGCCCTGGCTTCGTGAGGATGGCGTCGGGAATCGCGATCTTCCCGTAGTCGTGGACGAGGCCGGCGACCCGAATGAACTCCACCTCTTCCGGGGGAAGTCCACCAGCGCGCGAGAGAATCACTGCGTACGCTGTCACTCGGAAAGCGTGTCCGGCTGTCTGATGGTCCTTCGCGTCGATGGTCGCCGCCATCGCCTCGATGAAGCTATACAGGAACTTGCGCTGCTCGCCATACAGATTGGCGTTCTCGACGGCCACCGCCGCCGAGGCGGCCAGCGAGGCGAGGAACTCCTCATCCTCCCGCGTGAACACCCCACTGCGCTTGTTCATCACCTGGACGACGCCGATGATCTCCCCGGGATGGTTCCGCATCGGCATCACGAGCATCGAGCGCGTCCGCCACCCCGTTTCCCGGTCCACCGCCCGGTTGAAGCGGGCGTCCTCATACGCATCTCGGAGGTTGATCGTCTCGCCCGTCGCCGCCACGTGCGCCGCCACACCCGGTCCCCCAATCCTTAGCCGGATCTCGCGGATCTCCGAGGCCTGGATGACCTTCGACCAGAGCTCACCCGTCTCAGGATCCACGAGATACAGGGTGCTCCGCTCGGCATCGAGCAGCTCCGATGTCTTCTCCACGATCAGCTTCAACAGGTCGTCGAAGCCGATCTGCGCGGCCAGAGCACGTGTCACCTCCAGCAAGGTAGTGAGACGCTCAACCTGCTTAGCGACGTCACGTTTAATCACGCGGTGGTTGCCTCGAGACGGGATGAGATGAGCCGAGAAACAGCTCCGGCCATCACCAGGGCTTGCGCACGAGACACGCATCTGCCATGCTATCGAGCGTCGCAGACCGCTGTCAAACCGGCATCGTGCGGGCCAGCTTCAGAAGCAGGCACGACAGGCCACCACGCGCAGCCTAGAGAGCGGAAAGGAGCCACATGCTTGGTCGCATTGACCTAATCACCCTGCTCGTCGACGACGTGCCGACCTGCGCGGCCTTCTACCGGGACGTCCTCGGGTTTCGCGTCGCCGGCGACGCGAGCGGAGACTACGTCGAGTTCGCGAACGACGGCGTGCGCTTCGCGCTCTATCCGCGCCGCCTGCTCGCCCAGTTCACTGGCAACCCCTCCGACGCTGCATCACGGGTCGGCCAAGTAGTCGAGCTGGCGATCCGCCTTGCTCACCCCACCGCGGTCGACCAGGCTTACGAAGAGGTGACCGCCAACGGCGCGAAACCGGTCGCCGGCCCGTCCGACATGCCCTGGGGACAGCGCACCGCCTTCATCGCCGACCCCGACGGCAACGTGATCGAGCTGTTCGCTGACCAGCCCAAGAAAGTGGAGAGCGATGACACGGTCTGAACGGGTTGAACCCGGTGACGGCTCGCCTGCCATCCAGACCGTTCCTCCGCCACATCACGCTAGCGAGCGCCAGAATGTCCAGACCGTTGCGGGACGGGCGCTGGCGCTCGCGCTGGTGATCCTGATGCTGTTGATGTGGAAGGGCGCCAGCCACTACGCGCAGGATGCCTACGATGCTGCCCGACCAACCTGGGCCAGGGATCTTGCTTCCCTCATCCCGCCCCACATCCCCTGACGGAGTCACGAGTGCTGAGCACTGGGCCCATAGTTCGCACCACTCGCAAACACCAAAGCAAAGCCAAGGTGAGAACTACCTGCCCGACCCGATGGAGCGCTTCGTAGTGGCCGCGCCTGGCGTATCTCCTCAATAAAGGGGGGGCAAAGTTAGGGCGTGGTCCACGATGCGCCGAGGTTGAGTTCCTTGGCCCGCGCGGCGATCACGGTGCCTAACCCCGGCATCTGGTTCGCCCCGGAGACGCG
>JACPQP010000208.1 GCA_016190465.1 Chloroflexota bacterium | reverse complement strand
CGGTACTCGAACTTGTCGACGGCCTTCATGAGGCCGATGTTGCCTTCCTGGATCAGATCGAGCAGCGACATGCCGCGACCGATGTACTTCTTGGCGACGCTGACGACGAGCCGCAGGTTCGCCTCGGTCAGCCGCCGTCGGG
This sequence comes from Chloroflexota bacterium, assembly GCA_016190465.1. GTDB lineage: Bacteria > Chloroflexota > UBA6077 > FW602-bin22 > JACPQP01 > JACPQP01. The sequence continues at coordinate 4,055 of JACPQP010000208.1, read as the reverse complement.
CCAGCTCCCCCTGATCGACCACCCACTCCAGGTGCGCGCGTTCCTCGGCGTCACCGACCAGGTCCTGCGAGAGGCGGATGAGCGCCTCCTCGCCCTGCTCCATCATGATCGCCAGCTCGACCTCGGCGCGTCCCGAGAGGAGGGGCACCCGACCGATCTCGCGCAGATACATGCGCACGGGGTCGTCGACCCCCTCGTGCCCCTCTTGCCGGAGCTCGCGCTCCAGGCTGGCGACGGGCTCCAGCTCGATCTCGCCATCGTCGACCAGCTCCTTGGGATCCTCGCCGTCCCAGGGCTCCTCGTCCTCGAGGTCGAGGGTGGCCTGATCCGGATCGGCGGCAAGGTCGTCGACGGCCTCGTCTGCACCTACGCCGTTCCCCCCTGGTTGGGGAAGGGACGGGGAAGGGGGATCGTTCGGCTCGGCCTCGTCCGCGTTGACACCCTTCCCCTCTGGTGGGCGAGGGGACGGGCAAGGGGGGAGGGAGACAACGCGCACGACCTCTGGCTCGTCAGGATGGCCGTGCCCGCTGCCATTCGGGAGCGGGGCATCGACAAACCCATCCTCCCACCGCTTATCGGTGTCGTGCTCGATCACCGGAGTCCTCCTCCCTGAGCAAGAACCGGGTCTGCCTGATCCGTCCAGCCCGATCATACCACGCGGACCGTCCGTTCAGGTACATGATGATGGCAATCGCCCCATCTCATGCGCAAGATTACCGTGAAAGCGCCAGCGCCGCAACAGGCCCATCATCAGCCGCCGGCCACCCCCTCCCGCCAGTTGCGGGCCAGCGGGCGAGACGGCTCCCGCTCGTAGGGCAGGAGCCGGGTCAGGAGCGACGCGATCCGCTGGCGCAGCCCCTCCAGATCATCCCTGTTCGGCTCGCCCGGCTTGCCCGGCTCGCCCGGCTCGATCCCGCTCAGCACCCGCTCGATCCGCCGGATCTCCTCGCGGAGGTTGCCGCGCCGAATCTCGTCGACGCAGCGCTTCAGGTCCGACCGCTGAACGCTGGAGCGCAGCTCGGGCCGCTCGCCCTCGGCGGCCCGCAGCTCGGCCACCCACTCCTGGAGCAGCTCGGGGAGCTCCGTCAGGAACTCGTCGCGGTCCAGCCGGCCGCGCTCCCCCACGTGGACCTGGAGCAGCCGCAGCACCTCCCGCGCCTGAAGCTCCGTCAGCTCGCCCGGATCCACGTCCCAGACGGCGCTGGCCAGATCCTCGTACCGAAGCAGCAGCGACAGCAGGTGCTGCGCCAGCGTCGGCCGGCCCCGACGCCCCTGGTCGGCCTCGACCGGCGCCTCGTCCCAACCCTCCTCCCCCCTCTCCGCGTCGGACCCACTCAGGAACGGCGGGCCAGGGGGTGAGGTCCGGACCCCGTGTGGGGAGAGGGCCCGCTTCCGAATGAACGGCACGCGGCGGAGACTCGACGCCAGCGCATCCTCCCGGACCCGCAGCCGCTGCGCCAGCAGGCCGACGTAGTGGGCCTGCTGCACGGGGTCTCGCAGCTCGGCGAGCAGCGGCAGGAGCTGCTGGGCCGCGGCCGACTTGCCCTTCGCCGTGCTCACGTCGACCTTCGCGAGGACCACGTCGATCGTGAAGTCCACGAGCGGCTGGGCCTCGCGGATCAGCAGCCGCCACCGGTCGGCGCTCTCCCGGATGATCTCGTCGGGATCCTGCCCCGACGGCAGCCGCGCCACCCGGAGGTCTGCCCCCAGCTTGTGCTCGTGCCGGATCAGCCCGCGCCAGGTCGCGACCGGCGTCACCTCGGCGAACACCTGCCGGGCCACCTCCAGCCCGCGCGCCGTGGCGTCGGCCCCGGCGGTGTCCGGGTCCAGCGCCAGCACGATCGACCGGGTCAGCCGCTTGAGCATCGCGAGCTGCCGCTCGGTAAGCGCCGTGCCGAGCGAGGCCACCACGTTCTTGAGACCATACTGGTGGGCGATCAGCGCGTCGACGTAGCCCTCGACGATCACGGCCTGCCCCGCCTCGCGGATCGCCGGTCGCGCCGCGTCGATGCCGTAGAGGCAGTGGCCCTTGCTGAAGATCGGGGTATCGGGCGAGTTCAGGTACTTCGGGTGCTCGTCGCCGAGGGCGCGCGCGCCGAAGCCGACGACTCCGCCCCGCTCGTCGCGGATCGGGAACGTCACCCGGTTGCGGAACCGGTCGTAGATCCCTCCGGACTCGCGCTCGCTCGCCACGCCGGCGGCGACCAGATCGGCGGCGGTGTGGCCCCGGCCGAGGAGCTGGCGGGTCAGCGCCTCCCAACTATCGGGCGCCCAGCCGAGCTGAAAGGCGTCGATGGTGTCCTCGGTCAGGCCCCGGCCGTGAAGATACGTCAGCGCCGCGCCGCCCGCCTCGCGCCGAAGCATCGTCTGGAAGAACTGGGCCGTGGCGGCGTTGATCTCCACCAGGAGAGCGTTCCGCCGGTCCTCGACCGTCGCGGCCCGGCGCGAGACCAGCGTCACCCCCGTGCGATCGGCCAGCAGACGCAGCGCCTCCACGAACTCCAGGTTCTCGGTCTGCATGACGAACGTGAAGGCGTCGCCATTGGCCCCGCAGCCGAAGCAGTGGTAGTTGCCCTTCTCGGGGAAGACCACGAACGAGGGGGTCTTCTCGCTGTGGAACGGGCAGAGCCCCTGGAAGTTGCGCCCGGCCTTGCGCAGCGTCACTCGCGGGCCGACCACGTCCAGGATCGAGAGCCGGCTCTTGATCTCCTCGATCGCGTCGCTGGCAGCCATCAGCCGACCCCGAAGTAGAGCGCGCTGAGCGCCACCAGGTTGTTGACGCCGTGGGCCACGATGACGGGTACGAGCGTCCGGGTGCGGTGGTAGACGAAGGCCATGACCAGCCCGATGACGAAGATCGGCGCCAGCGCCGCCAGGTTGAAGTGAACCGCGCTGAAGAGCGCGGCGCTGCCGATGTAGGCCTGCCACGGACCGCGCTCGCGGAGAAGGGCCGTGAAGACGTAGCCGCGAAAGAAGACCTCCTCGGCGAAGGGCGTGAGGACCGCCGCGGCGAGGAGCAATGCCACGAACTGACGGGGCGAGGCGTCGCGCACCGCCGCGAAGAGCTCGGACTGGTTCTGCCGGACCCCGAGGCGCTGGAGCACCTGCTCCACCAGCCCGGCCGCCACCAGCACCGCCAGTCCGGCCACGAGCCCGAGCGCGAGCCGTCGCGGGAGGTCGCCGCGGGTCAGCCCGACGTCGCGCCACGAGATGACGCCCGGCCGGACGACCCGAAAGTAGGCGACGAAGAGCAGCGCCAGCGCCGAACCGACGGTGGCCACCACGAGGACCGGCGGGCTCGGCGGATCCGCGGGCGAGGCGGCACCCGTCAGTTGGAGCGCCAGCGCCACCGGGAGGACGACGATGGCGCTCCCGATGTTGACCAGCGCCAGGCAGGCCACCACCGTCCGGTAGCTCGCGTAGGTCCGGATGGCCTCCGGGTACGCGCGCGCCGGCAGGAAGACATACAGGGCCAACCCGACGACGGCGGCCAGCCAGCCGAGACTGGCCGCGACGACGAGCCCGATGAGCGCCAGCGCCGCTCGCAGTCCAACGGGCGGGCCGGCGCGAGGGAGCGCCATGTCCGCCCCGGCCGGCAGCAACCCGGCGCCGGCGGCGATCAGCGCGGCGCCGATCGTCGCCGGGACGGCCACGACGAGGCCAGCGAGCAGCACCAGTGCCCCCGGGGAGAGGCGCCGTTTGCTGGTCTCCATCGACTAGCGGTCTTTTTCGCCACCGGCCAGCGCCGCCTGCGCCGCCGCCAGGCGAGCCACCGGGACGCGATAGGGCGAGCAACTGACGTAGTTGAGCCCGAGCTGATGGCAGAACTCGATCGACGCGGGGTCGCCGCCGTGCTCACCGCAGATGCCGACCTCCAGCTCCGGACGGGTCTTCCGCCCGGTCTCGGTGGCGATCCGCATCAACTGGCCGACCCCCGCCCGGTCCAGCGTCTGGAACGGGTTGGCCGGCAGGATCTTCTGCTCGACGAACTGGAGCAGGAACTTGCCCTCGGCATCGTCCCGGCTGATCCCGAACGTGGTCTGGGTCAGGTCGTT